>JAYUXS010000264.1:0-9286 GCA_043752845.1 Lysobacterales bacterium
GCGCCCTGGTCGCAGCCGCGTCGATCGCGTTCGTCGCCCTGGTCGCGGCCACGGTGTTTTCGCTGGTGTCGGCACGGAACGAGCGCCTTGCGCGCGCGCAGGCCGAACAGAGCGCGCAGATCGCCGAGTCCGTCAATGATTTCATGGACTCGATGTTCGCGGCGGCGATGCCGCAGGAAGCGCTTGGACGAGACATCACGGTCAAGGAAATCGTCGATCAGGCGGCTCGGCAAATCTCCACGACCCCGCCAGGCAATGCCAACGTTGATGCCGAGATCTCACACTCTCTGGCGCAGGTCTATCAGGTGCTCGGGCGCTTCGACGAGGCCGGTGCGCTGATCGCTTCCGCCATCGAGCGCACGGAGAACGCAGGTGGACTTGATCGGCGCTTGCTCATCGAGTTGAAGTTTCTGGCCGCCGATATTGCCGGTCGCCAGGGCGATTTCGTTGAGTACGAGAAGCGTGCGCGCGACGCGAAGGCAATGGTTGCGGCCAACTATGGTGACGACGATCTTCTTCGCATGAAGGCCGACAACGAATTGGCAGCGGCGTTGGTTTATCAAAGCAAGAGCGCGGAAGCAGAGGCGATTTACCAATCCATCCTGGCGTCGCCGCTCACCTCGCCGGAGGCGATCAAAATCAAGGACGAAGTCAATTCCGACTATGGCTCACTCAAGCGCAACATGGCCGACTACGACGGTGCCGAGGCGATCTTTGTGCGTGCGCTCGACTCGCTTGCTGCGCGCCTCGGCCGGTCGCATCCGGTAACGCTGACAGCGATGAACAATCTCGCGACCACGCGCCAGCTCAAAGGCGATGTCGAAGGCGCCAAAAAGCTCTACGAAGAGGCGCTGGCCGGACGCATCAAGGTGTTCGGCGCCGGCCACCCGGAGACGCTGACGGTCAAGCAGAATCTCGCCAATCTGATGATTCTTGCCGGACGCCAGGCGGAAGCCATTCCGGTACTGAAGGAACTACTCGAGCAAAATCGAGCCATCCGCGGGCCAAGCCATCCGAATGCCAGCATCGCCGCGGCGGCACTCGCGTGGGCGTACGAGGATGTTGGCCGCCTCGACGAAGCCGAAGCGCTGTACCGGGAGACGCTGCAACTGGAAACCGCTGCACAGGCCGACTTTGCTGAGGCGTACTCGACCCAGCAGAATTTCGCGATGCTGTTGATGAAGCGTGGCAAGCTGCCCGAAGCCGATGCGCAATTTCGCGCCGTGATCGCGCGCGCTGCGCCCAAGCTCGGCGATCAACATCCCTACATCCTGATCTACCGCAACAACTACGGTGAGTGCCTGACCCAGCAGGGTCGATACGACGAGGCGCTGAAGATTCTGCGCGAAAGCCATGCCGGATTGATCGAAGTCTTCGGTGCTGATCACGCGCGCGTCAAGAAATCGGCGGCGCGTATCGCCGCCGCCGAAGCTGCACTCGCCAAGCGCTAGTCCCGGAACAACACCAACACACTGGCGTCGTCACGTCGGCGTTCCTCGTGCACGACAGCGCCGAGTTGAACGACGACGTCGCTGGCTGAAGCGCTGCGCTTGATCGCATCCGCGAGGGCTTGGCCTGCATCCGCGCCGACCAGGGCGTCGGTGAAGCCGTCGGTCGCCACCACCAAGCCATCGCCCGCCTTGAGCATCAAGTGCTCGGCCTGATGACGCGTTTCGGTCAGCACGCCGATTGGCGGATGGCCGTGCATCGCCAGCAAGGTCACTTGCCGCGTGGCATCACGATGCCAGCATTGGCCGTGACCGGCGTCGACGATGGCGACGCGTCCTTCGTGATCGATGCGTGCCAACCACAGCGTGATGAATTGTCCGGGCGCGAGTACGCGCGCCAGTTCGGCGCTGAGGTGATCGGCGACCGCCGCCGCAGAATCCGAGCGCCGGCATTCACTGCGCAGAATCGCGAGTGCGGTCGCCATCAGCATTGCCGCAGCGGTGCCGTGGCCGACGACATCGCCAACCATGCACCAGACGGCACCATCGTTGGCGCGCATGACGTCGACGAAATCGCCACACATGCCGGCGCCGGGCTCGGTGCTGAAGGCATAGTCGATATCGTCGAACTGACCGCTGCGCGACGCACACAACTGCGTCTGCAATGCGCGCGCCTGCGACACTTCCGCCGCCAGACGTTCACGTTCAGCAGTGGCGCGCAGTCCATCGCGGTGCGAGATTGCCAGTGCGGCGATCCGTGCGGCGGCTTCGACGTAGGCGAACACGCTGCCATCGCGGTCGGCGAAGGGCTCTGCACGATCGAGATACAACCAGGTCGGTTCGACGACGCCGATCAGCTGGATGCACAGGGCATGCGCCACCGGATTCGCGATCAGGCTCGCGCCCAGATCGCCAGCGGCAATCGACTCCAGCAGCGCCGGCTGTTCGGGTTCTGCGGCACGCATCAGCGTGGTGCTGAAGGCACGTTGTTCGGCCTGCGCATCCAGCGCATGCACGGCGCACACTTGCACCGCAGTGTCGTCCAGGCGCAGCAAGGCGACGCGATCGTAGGCGAGGCTGTCGCCGAGATCGCGACACAGCGCGCCCAGCAACTCGGTCTCATCATCGGCGTTCTGCGCCGTGTGGGCCAGCGCAAACAGCGCGCGCAACCGTTGCTGCGGCACCGAACCGATGATCGTGGGTCGCCGCACCGACGCCGGTACTGCGTCAGTGGCGCTGTCGAAACGCACCCGGAGCGTCCACGGCCCGATGCGCACGTGATCGCCGGCGATCAGGTGCGTGTCGCTATTCGCCACGAGCCGATGACCGTTGACGAAGCTGCCTTGGGTGCTGTCGAGATCGCGCAGTGTCCAGCGTCCGTTCACGACCGCGAGCAACGCATGCTGTCGCGAGACCGCGGCATTGATCAGCGCGACATCGTTTTCGGGCGCGCGCCCCAAGTGCCAGTCGCCGTGCGGCAAGGGTCCGACGTTCGCCAACGCCGGCCCGGATTCGACCACCAGGGTGATCGGCGGTGCGGTGGCGTGAAGCGTTGTCATCGCATCAACTGCGCCGCGTCATGAAGGCCAGTTTCTCGAACAGATGCACGTCGGCTTCGTTCTTCACCAATGCGCCGTGCAGCGGCGGGATCGCCTTGCGCGCGTTCTTCTCGCGCAGCACCTCAAGCGGGATGTCCTCGGCGACCAGCAGTTTGATCCAGTCGAGCAATTCGGACGTGCTCGGCTTCTTTTTTAATGACGGTGCTTCGCGCACATTGAAGAACGCGACCAGCGCTTCGTTGACCAGTTCGCGCTTGATACCCGGATAGTGCGAGTCGACGATGCGCGTCAGCGTTTCGGCATCCGGGAAGCGGATGTAGTGGAAGAAGCAGCGGCGCAGGAACGCATCCGGCAATTCCTTTTCGTTGTTGCTGGTGATGATGACGATCGGGCGATGCGTGGCGCGGATGGTTTCGCGTGTCTCGTAGACGAAGAAGTCCATGCGGTCGAGTTCGCGCAGCAGGTCGTTCGGGAACTCGATGTCGGCCTTGTCGATCTCGTCGATCAGCAGCACGCAGCGCTGCTCGGACGCGAACGCCTCCCACAATTTTCCAGGCACGATGTAGTTGCGGATGTCGCCAACCTTGGCGTCGCCAAGTTGCGAATCGCGCAGGCGCGACACCGCGTCGTACTCGTACAGACCATGCTGGGCCTTGGTGCTCGACTTCACATGCCATTCGATCAGCGGCGCATTCAACGAACGCGCGACTTCCTCGGCGAGCAGGGTCTTGCCGGTGCCGGGTTCTCCCTTGATCAACAGCGGCCGCTGCAGCGTGATCGCGGCATTGACCGCGAGCATCAGGTCATCGGTGGCGATGTAGCGATCGGTCCCTTCAAAACGCTTGCCTTGCTGACTCATGGGCTACTCGAAGCTGTCGGTGAATACGGGGTCGAGCGGCAGTTCGATGTTGAACATCTCGTAGGGCGCGTTTTGCCAGTCGTTCGGGTTGGTGACGCGCAGCACGATGGCGCGCAGACGCAACGTGCCGCTGGCATCCAGCGGCGGCGTCCAGGTCAACTGTATCGGCAGCATCACATCGCCGCCGCCATTGTGAGTGACAACCCCGCTGGTCGCGCTCGCACCACAACCGAATTTTAGCCCGGCCGGCAAGGTTGGGGCGAACGTGCCGATCTTCACCGGGTAGCTGTCGCCGCCGATCTGGTCGGGCGCTTCGACATACAACAGCAGACCATTGAGGCGGCCAAACATCGTGCTTGGATAGATCGACACAGTGACCACTCGCCCAGGCGAGTAGGCGATCGGCGAGACCTGTACCGAGAAATATCCGGCGCCTTCCGGCAGCGGAAAGCCCATCGGGCAACCGATAATCTGGTCGGCGTGACAGATCGGCGAACCGTTACCTGAGGCGGATACCGCGCCGGGTAACAGCGGGGTGGCGAGGGCGACAATCAGCGATGCGAATCCAAGTTTCATCAGCCTAGAATACTGGACCGCAGCGCATGCTTTGCCGAAACACGTCACGTTCGCTTGGCGCGGGCGAAGGCGTCGGCGAAGGCGCCGCTTGACGGTGGCGGCTTCTGCGCGGGCAGCTTGGCCGGGTTGCGTTGCTCCGGGCGCGCGCTGCCGATCGCTTTCGGTTCGCCGATCGGATCGTCGAGGCGCATGGTCAGCGCCACGCGTTTGCGCAGCAGATCCACTTCCAGCACCTTGACCTTGACTACGTCGCCGGCCTTGACGACTTCGCGCGGGTCCTTCACAAACTTGCTCGACAGCGCCGAGACATGCACCAGTCCGTCCTGGTGCACACCGATATCGACGAAGGCACCAAACGCGGCGACATTGGAAATGCGTCCTTCAAGCAGCATGCCCGGCTTCAGGTCCTTGAGGTCCTCGACGCCTTCGGCAAAGGCTGCGGTGACGAATTCCGGTCGCGGATCGCGCCCCGGCTTCTCCAGTTCGGCGACGATGTCGCGCACCGTCGGCACACCGAACTTCTCGTCGGTGAAGTCGGACGGATTGAGCGCGCGCAGCGTTCGGGTGTCGCCGATCAGCACGCGGATGTCCTTACCCGTCTTGGCGAGGATGCGCTCGACCACCGGATAGGCTTCCGGATGCACGCCCGAGGCATCGAGCGGATGTTCGCCATTCCGGATGCGCAGGAAGCCGGCCGCCTGTTCGAAGGCCTTGTCGCCGAGGCGCGGCACTTTCAGCAGTTCGCGACGTGATTTGAACGCACCATGCTGGTCGCGGAACTTGACGATGTTCTCGGCGACGCTGGCACTCAATCCGGCAACGCGCGTCAGCAACGCTTGTGACGCCGTGTTCAGATCGACGCCAACGCCATTCACGCAATCTTCGACGCGCGCATCGAGCGCACGCGCCAGCTTCACCTGATTGACATCGTGTTGGTACTGACCGACACCGATCGCCTTCGGATCGATCTTGACGAGCTCGGCGAGCGGGTCCTGCAATCGGCGCGCGATCGACACGGCGCCGCGGTAGGAAACGTCCATGTCCGGAAATTCCTTGGCCGCGAGTTCGGACGCCGAATACACCGAGGCTCCGGCTTCGCTGACCACGACTTTGGTGAATTTCAACTCGGGATGCTTCTTCGCCAGATCGACCACCAGGCGTTCGGTTTCGCGCGATCCGGTGCCGTTGCCGATCGACACCAATTGCACGCCCAATTGCTTGCAACCAACCGCGAGTTGCGCGATCGCTTCGTCCCAGCGATTCATCGGCTGATGCGGAAATATCGCACCCGTGGTGAGCACTTTGCCGGTGGCATCCACCGCGGCGATTTTCACACCGGTACGCATGCCCGGATCAAGCCCCAGAACCACTTTCGGACCGGCCGGCGCCTGCAGCAACAGGTCTTTCAAATTGTCGCCGAACACACGAATGGCTTCGTCTTCGGCGAGTTCGCGCGCGCGACCGAATAGATCAAGCATCAGCGACAGCGACAACTTCACGCGCCAGGTCATGCGCACCGATTCGTGCTGCCAGGCATCACCGACGCGGCCGGCGACGCGCACGCCGACATGCTTCGCGATCAGGCCTTCGGCGACCTGATGGCCGAGCACGGCCATTTCATCGAGTGCGCCTTCGGCATTGTTGGCGCGCACGACGTTGTTCTGTCCGGCACGCGGCATCAGTTCGAGATCGAGAAAACCTTCGTTGCGCGCGCGCATCAGCGCCAGCATGCGGTGCGAGGGAATCGCCTTGATCGGCTCGGCGTGATCGAAATAGTCACGGTATTTCGCGGCGTCGTTCTGCTTGCCTTCAACGACCTTGGCGCGGATCAGGGCGCTGTCCCACAGCCAGTCGCGCACGTTGCCGACCAGCGCCGGGTCTTCGCTCCACCGCTCCATCAGGATGGCACGGGCGCCGTCGAGCGCGGCCTTGATGTCGGCCACGCCCTTCTCGGCATCGACATAAGCAGCGGCAGTCGCTTGCGGATCGAGCCTGGCATCACCGTTCAGCGCATCCGCCAGCGGTTCCAGCCCCGCTTCACGCGCGATCTGCGCCTTGGTGCGGCGCTTCGGCTTGTACGGCAGGTACAGGTCTTCGAGGCGCGCCTTGGTGTTGGCGGCGAGGATGTCGCCGCGCAGCGCGTCGGTCATCTTGCCCTGTTCGTCGACGCTGGCGAGGATCGACGCACGCCGGTCTTCGAGTTCGCGCAGATACGACAAACGCTCCTCAAGGTTGCGCAACTGGGTGTCGTCGAGACCATCGGTGACTTCCTTGCGATAGCGCGCGATGAACGGCACGGTTGCACCGCCGTCGAGCAGTTGGACGGCGGCAATGACTTGAGCAGGCTTCGCGGCGATTTCCTGCGCGATGCGTTCGGCGATGGACAGCATTGAGGTGGGAACTCCGGAAAGGATCGCGTCGATTCAGCGATCAGGTGGGGCGTCAAGAACGGGGCGCAATTCTAGTAGGAGCGCGCTCCTGCAGGTAAACGTCAGTACACACTCGGCACACGCACCCACCCTTCCATCAGCACACGTGCGCTGCGGCTCATCAGGGCGCGGGTTACGGTCCACTGGCCGTTGCGTTGCTCGGCCTTGGCACCGACCCGCAGCGTACCGCTCGGATGCCCGAAGCGTACGGCGTCGCGAGAACCGCCGCCCGCCGCCAGATTGACCAACGTGCCCGGCACCGATGCGGCCGTCGCAATGGCCACTGCGCAAGTCGCCATCATCGCGTGGTGCAGCTTGCCCATCGACAGCGCCCGCACCAGTACGTCGACATCACCCGCTTCGATGCGCTTGCCGCTCGACGCGGCATAAGCACTTGGTGCCGCGACAAACGCGATCTTCGGTGTGTGCTGGCGCGTCGCCGCCTCTGCGAGATTCTTGATCAGGCCCATGCGCAATGCGCCATGGGCGCGGATGGTCTCAAACGTCGCGAGCAACGCGGCATCGCTGTTGATTTCGGCCTGCAGTTCGGTGCCCTTCAGCCCGAGCGCTTCCGCTTTGATGAACACGGTCGGGATGCCGGCTGTGATCATCGTCGCAGTGAACGTGCCGATGCCCGGCACCTCGAGCGCATCGACGAGATTGGCGGTCGGAAACATCGAACCGCCGGCCTCACCTGCATCTTCGGCGGGATCGAGAAACTCGAGCGCGATCTCGGCCGCCGGGAAAGTCACGCCGTCGAGCTCGAAGTCACCGAGTTCCTGCACCTGACCGTCGCGCATCGGCACATGGGCGAGAATGGTTTTGCCGATATTCGCCTGCCAGATTCGAATCGTGGCCCGCCCGTCGCGCGGCAGCCGAGCCGCATCGATGAGCCCATTGGCGATCGCGAACGGACCGACGGCGGAGCTGAGATTGCCGCAATTGCCGGACCAGTCGACGAACGCCTGCTCGATCGCCACCTGGCCGTAAAGATAGTCGACATCGTGATTGGGCACGGTCGCTTTCGAGATGATCACGCACTTGCTGGTGCTCGATGTCGCGCCGCCCATGCCGTCGGTGTGTTTGGCATACGGGTCGGGCGAGCCGATCACGCGCATCAGCAATGCATCACGCGCCGCACCCGGCACACGTGCCGCTTCCGGCAGGTCCTCCAGCTTGAAGAACACGCCCTTGCTGGTGCCGCCGCGCATGTAGGTGGCGGGGATTTTGAGGTGTGGGAGATGGGTCATGGGAATGCTGATGATTGAAATGGGAAGAACGCTTGCAGCTATGGATCAATTGCTGCCCGCAAGCGTGGCGTCGATTTGCCGCCGCAGCGGCGCAAGCCGGGATTGCACGATGTCCCAGACCAGGGCGTCATCGACTTCGGCATAGCCGTGGATCAGGATGTTGCGAAACGCGATGATCTGGCGGTAGTCGTCGATTTTTTCCAACAGCGCTGGATTACGCCGGCCCAATTGCGCCAGCGCCTCGCCGATGATTTCGAACTGGCGCTCCACGGCCGCACGCAACATGGTGTTGCGCTGGTACTCGGCCCAGTCGCGGCCGGCCACGAATTCCGCAAGCGTTGCCGATGCATGTTGCACGTCGTACAGGTATTTGGCGGCTTCAAGCCGCATACAGCGCCTGACGTTGCGCATCCACCGCCTGGCGGAAATAGGGATTGCGGATGGCGCGCTCCACGACCAGCTCCACGGGCGCGCCAAGCAGTGTCTGCAAATCTTCCAGCAGCCCGAAATAGGCGGTGGCGTAGCTGCCCGGCGGCAAGGGTTCGAACTCCACCAGAAAATCGTAATCGCTGCCGGAGCTGGCTTCGCCGCGCACTGTCGATCCGAAAACATCCAGGCGCCGGACGTGACGCAGGCGGCATAGCGCGGCAATGCCGTTGCGGTGGGCCTGCAGGTGCTGGAGCGTTGGTGCGGAGGCGCTCATGGATACGCGTTCAGCGCGGTGTCGGTTTGAAGGGCGATCTTGCGTGCCATTTCGGCTGCGCGGCGCAGCGCAGCCAGCGCTGCGCGCTGATCCGGATTCCGGGCTTGGGAGATGTCTTGTTGAATCATGGATTTTGGCCCCATGGCAATTCTACAGGCGCGTTGTCAGCGTTATCGTACCGTCCAATCATCAACGGCGGCACGATAGCGGCGTTCGAAGTTTTCCAGGCCGGCGGCGAAACAGGCTGACCCGGTAGCCCTGCGCAAGCCACTGCGCGATGTGGCGCAGGTAGTTCAGGCCAGACAAGGTGGTTTCGAAGGCGAAACTTTCGCCGCGTGCAGCGCACTGTGCAATCTCGGACAGCATTAGTTTGCCGGCCTTGATGGCGGCGGTTTCTGGTGCAAAGGGTGCCAGCCCGGCGGCGATCAAATCGGCATTGATGAAGCGCGGCAGGTCGGCTTC
>JAYUXS010000265.1:0-1594 GCA_043752845.1 Lysobacterales bacterium
CTCGGCGGCGCGGCGCTTCATCGCCGTTGCGACATCATGCCCGAGCCAGCCGTCGATCAGCTTGTGAATGCCGTACAGCACTGGCGTCGCCGCCAGCGCGAAGCACGATTTGTAGATGTAGTTGACAGTACCGACCGCGAGGAACAGGCCGATCGACCACTGCTGCGGTCCGAGCACGAAAGCGATATACAGCACGATGAAACTGTCGAAGAATTGCGAAACCAGGGTCGAGCCGGTGGCGCGCAAACCGAGCCAGCGCTCGCCGGTCCAACGACGAATGCGATGGAACACGGCGACGTCGATCAACTGCGCGAACAGGAAAGCCGTGACCGAGCCGGCAATGGTCCATAAACCTTGGCCATAAGTGGCGACAAAGGCCGCCTGCATGTCCGGCACGCCCTGATCCTTGCCGACACCGACCCAGAACTCGGCCGGTTCGAGGTGGATCGCGAAGTAGGCGAATGCGAAACCGTAGAGGATCAGGGCGATGGCGAGCCAGGAGATGAAGCGCACGCCGCGGCGTCCGTAGTATTCATTGATGATGTCGGTCAACACGAACACCACTGGCCACAGCAATACACCGGCAGTGAAGTTCAGCGTGCCGTTGTTGCCGAACAGCGACCAGTGCACGGGCTCAATGCCGATGCTCGGTTCGAGCGCGAAAATCTTCACGCCGATGAATTCGGCCAGCAGCGCATTCGCAACGAATACGGTCGAAAGGATCAGGAACAGCTTCTGGGCACGTGAAAGTTCGGTCACTGAATGGGCGTCTCGTCGTCACGGTAAAAACGCAAGGTATCCGGCGCCTTGGCACCCCCGGAAATGATGAAGGCCATCGCCTGATCAACGGTCCAGTCGGTCGGCGTCAATTTCGACACCGGTACGATTTCGAGATAGCCGGAAGTCGGATTCGGCGTCGTCGGCACGTAGACGGCGGCGACTTCGATGCCGGTGCGGGCATCCTTCAGCACACGAGTGACGAGGCCGATGGTTTTCATCTCGGGTGACGGAAAATCGATCAGCACCACACGCTGGGTGCCACCGGGCTTGGTCTGCAACGCTTCCAGCAACTGCTTGGTGCCGCCATAGATCGTCTTTGCCAGCGGTACGCGCTCCAGCGTCCGTTCGAACATCAACAGCAGGCGCTTGCCGATGACGCGGCGGCTGAGCCAGCCGGTGAACACGATGATCGCAAGCGTCAGGAACACACCGAGCAGGAACTGCGTCGTCGGCGATGCGAGCCAGCCGAAAATGGCCGGATTGGCGCGCGCCAGCGGCTCGAAGATGGCCTTGATCCAGGGCGACGACACCATCGACAAGCCCTGGAACACAAACTTGAACACGATCCAGGTCAGCCAGATCGGAAACAGCGTGAGCAGCCCGGCGACAAAAGAGCGTTGCAGCAGAAGACGATTCATGAAGTTCCTCGCGAAGCGCGAGTGTGCCGAGGTTCGCCGGCACTGACCAGCACCAGCACGAATTCGGCGACGCTTCGCCGCTAACCCGAATATTTCATGACGCGCTGCGACCGGCGGAATTTTGTAGTTGAACGGTCGTGTGCACGGAAATTTCTGAAATTTCCTCCTACATCTTG
>JAYUXS010000266.1:0-1592 GCA_043752845.1 Lysobacterales bacterium
AGCGCAGAGGCACAGTGTGTCTGTCGCTTCCTTGCGCCGCGTCAACAATCTCGGTTCCGATGTCGTGCATGCCGGCATTGTCTTGAAGATTCCGACCTCGATCTGATCGTCGCGTGCGCCGCTAGAATGGCGGGCCAGAACGAGATCGATCGTGCGCATCAAGCCGCTCCCCGAAACGCTCATCAACCAGATCGCCGCCGGTGAGGTCATCGAACGGCCGGCGTCGGTTGTCAAGGAACTGGTCGAGAATGCGCTCGATGCCGGCGCCACGCGCATCGATGTCGAACTGGAAGCCGGTGGTGTCAAACTCGTCCGCGTGCGCGACAACGGTTCCGGTATTGACGCCGAAGATCTGCCGCTTGCCCTGACGCGCCACGCCACCAGCAAAATCGCCTCGCTCGATGATCTGGAGTCGGTGCGCAGCATGGGTTTTCGTGGCGAGGCCTTGCCGAGCATTGCCTCGGTATCGCGGTTCCGTCTGGTGTCGCGCACCGCGCAGGCCGCGCATGCGTCCGAGCAGGAAGTCGACAACGGCCAGTTCGCCGCGATCAAGCCGGCGCAGCATCCGGTCGGTACTACGGCGGAAATGCGCGAGCTGTTCTTCAACGTGCCGGCGCGACGCAAATTCCTGCGCGCCGAACGTACCGAACTCGGCCACATCGAGGACTGGCTGCGGGCGATCGCGCTGGCCCGTCCCGAGGTCGCGATCTCGCTGACGCACAACGCGCGAACCTTGTTCCGCGAAGAAGCCTCGGCGCAGTCGCCGGAAGCGCGGGTCGATGCGATGCTCGGCGAGAATTTTCTCGCCCATAGCCTGCGCATCGAACATGGCGCGGTGGGGCTGCGACTGCATGGTTATGTCGGACTGCCGACGGCGGCGCGGGCACAAACCGATCGCCAATTCTTCTTCGTCAATCGGCGCCTGGTGCGTGACCGCGTAATCGCACATGCGGTGCGTCAGGCTTATGCCGATGTGCTGTTTCATGGCCGGCACGCTGCCTTCGTGCTGTTTCTCGATATCGATCCGCTGCTCGTCGACGTGAACGCGCATCCGGCCAAGACCGAAGTGCGTTTTCGCGAACAGCGGCTGGTGCACGACTTTCTGTTCCGCAGTCTGCACGAGGCCTTGGCGCATACGCGCGCCGGCCAGGCGGCGACGATTGCCGCACCGATGTTTGGCGCTGCGACTGCAGCGATTGCGGCAAATTTCTTTCCGCCCATGCAATCCGGCCTGGGTTTGCGCGTGGCCGAACCGCTTGCAGCTTACGGTGCTGTCTACGGTCACAACGACACGTCCTCACAGCATTCGGCTTTCAATGTCGCAACGCTGACGGCGCCAATGCCCCCAGCGATTGATGCGTCGATGCCGGCACTGTCGACCGACGACGAAATCCCGCCGCTCGGCTTCGCGATCGCGCAATTGCATGGTGTCTACGTGCTTGCCCAGAACGTTGCGGGTCTCGTCGTCGTCGACATGCATGCAGCGCATGAGCGCATCACCTACGAACGCCTGAAACTGCAGCAGGCGTGCGGCGATATCGCCTCTCAACAACTGCTGGTGCCGACGCGCATTGCGGTCACCCGGCGCGAGG
>JAYUXS010000267.1:0-1584 GCA_043752845.1 Lysobacterales bacterium
TGCTGGTACCGCGACTCACGGCAGTGTTGATCATCGTGGTGTTGTTGATGGCGCTGGTGACCGTCATCTCCAACAAGCTCGGCATCAATGTCGGACTGAGCGCGGCCCTGTTCCCGATGATCATCCTGACCATGACCATCGAACGCGTGTCGGTGGCGTGGGAAGAGCGCGGCGCCGGCTTTGCCATCAAACAGGCGCTGGGTTCGCTGCTCATTGCCGCGCTCGCCTACCTGATCATGGGCCAGGAACGCCTGCAGCATCTGATCTTCGTCTTCCCCGAGTTGCTGCTGGTGCTGCTCGCGGTGACGCTCGTGCTCGGTCGCTATTCGGGTTATCGCCTGACCGAACTGTTCCGTTTCCGCGCACTCGCGCGCGACCCGGACCCGATCGCGCCGCCGCCCGGCAAGGCGGAGCAGGGCATAGGGGGCTGACATGGGCCTGATCAATCCGTTTGCGGTCGCAAGGCGGCTGCGCAAGATCGGTCTGATGGGCATCGGCCAGCGCAATGCCGAGTTCGTGCTCGCCTACAACAAGCGCAAGTTCTATCCGCGCGTCGACGACAAGCTGATCACCAAGAAGATGGCGATCAAGGCCGGATTGCCGGTGCCGGACCTGTACGCCGTGGTGCGCGAAGAACATGAAATCGAGGAAGTGCACGACAAGATCAAGGATCGCGAATCGTTCGTCGTGAAACCAGCGCACGGTTCGGGTGGTGACGGCATTCTCGTCATCAGTGGTCGGCGCGGCGACAAGTACCGGCGCTCGAACGGTTCGTTCATGTTGCGCGACGAGTTCAATCATCACCTTTCGAACATGCTGTCCGGGCTGTTTTCGCTGGGTGGCCAGCCTGATCACATCCTGATCGAATATTGCGTGCAGTTTGATCCGATCTTCGAACACGTCAGTTACAAGGGCGTGCCCGACATCCGCATCATCAGCTTCCTCGGCTATCCGGTAATGGCGATGATCCGTCTGCCGACGCGGCTTTCCGACGGCAAGGCGAATCTGCATCAGGGCGCGATCGGCGTCGGCATTGATATCCCGACGGGCATCACCTGTCGCGGCGTGTGGAATTCGGAACTCATCCGCGAACATCCGGATACCGAGCACCCCATCGCCGGTCTGGTCATTCCGCGCTGGGACGAGTTGCTGATGATCGGCGCCAAGGCTTACGAGCTGTGCGAACTCGGTTATGTCGGCGTCGACATCGTGCTCGATCGCCATCTCGGTCCAATGGTGCTCGAACTCAATGCGCGGCCCGGGCTCGCGATCCAGATCGCGAATGGCAATGGCGCACTGCATCGTTTGCGCAAGGTGCAGGCGCTGGAAAAGGCGGGCGAGTTGTCCAATGACCCGGCCGAGCGCGTGGCTTACGCCAAGGCAAACTTTCCAACGCTTTGAGCGCGCCCCGCGGCGAATGGACAATGACTCCGGACACTTACGCCACAGAGACATTCACGCAACATTTGCTGCCGCTGCTCGGTACGCTGCGCAACCGAGCCATGTCATTCAAACAGATACCCTTGTGACGCCAGACATGCACGGCTACGCTCTGCGACCTTTTTCCACCGGCCTTCGGCCGGC
>JAYUXS010000268.1:0-9175 GCA_043752845.1 Lysobacterales bacterium
AGGCGGCACCGCTGAAGAAAGCAGCCGCGAAGAAAAAGCCCGCCGCGAAAAAGGCCGCGGGCAAGCGCGCCGTCGCCAAGAAAGCCGCACCGAAGAAAAAGGCGGCGACCGCGTAAACAGCCGTAGCTTGCGGGCTGGCGTCAGCCGCGACCTGCAGGCAAGCGCGGGATACCCATGCTGTCGCGCTCCTCGGCGATCGCCAGCGGTGCGAGCAGGTCTTCCGGGCTGTGTTTGGCGATCAGCCCCGACGGCGCTTCGCCATGGGCGACGGCCAGCGCATTCGCGAGCGCACGTGCACTGCGTTCGGCGTCGCCCTGTTCGGCGTAGCAGCGACCGAATTCTTCCCAGACTTCGTGACCGCCGGCATGCGCCAAAGCCCGCCGCAGATAGTCTTCGGCCTTGATCCAGTGATGTTCCTGGCGACTCAGGCGACCGAGCGTCAACAGCAGCGACGCGTCCTGCGGATGCGCCTCGAGCCAGGCTTCGGCGGTACGCAGGCGCGGAGCCACCTTGGCATCGGGCGGTAGCGCGCCATAGGCGAGCACCAGCGCCGGCGACCAACCATGCTTCAGCGTCGCCTCGATTTCCTGCGCCGCCTGCGCCACCAGATTCAATTGCACCGCGCGCCGCGCGTACGCGATGGCGACATCGCTGATGCGCTTCTCGTCGCGATTCAGATCGGCCCACAGCGAATGCAGATTGATGGCGTCACTGGTCTGCTCGATGGCACTGACCAGGACGCGCCTGATGAAACGGTCGAGTTCCTCCGGCGGCATCTGCCGGCTCTGGCGAATGCGCGGCAGATGCGCGAGCGCCTCGCGGGCACGCTTGCGCGCGCTCAGTGCTTCGATTAGCCAGCGCGCGCCCATCGGCGACAATCGCGATGCCTGCGCGAGCGGCACCAGCATTTCGATCGCGGCGCCGGCACGGCCGTCCTGGAACTCGTTGCGGGCGCGCAATTCGGTGGCGAGGTCGTGCGTTTCCGCAGCCTCGGTCAACAAGTCGAGCAGACGCGTTTCCTCAGGGCGATCACCGCGCGTATGCGCAGCTGCCTGTGCGGCGATCAGCGACGGCAGCTTCAGCGTGCGCATCTTCGTGGCTTTGAGCAGTTGTTGTCCGGCGCGCGTCGGACGGCCAGCGACCAGTGCGATCATGCCGTCGAGAAAGCGCCGCCGCGCGCTGCGGCGAGTGCCCGCCAGCCACAGCCGCAATGGCCAGCGCAGCAGCCAGAATGCCGTCAGCGTCATGACGATGGCGCCGAGCAACATGAACACGGCGTTGACCAGGGTGGTCTCGATGACCAAGTCACCGCGCTGGATCAGCACATACCCGGTGTCGCCGCGCAGCGCATAGACCGCCACCGCGCCGAATACCGCTGCCGCAAGCAGCAGCAGCAACAGGCGATACAAGGTCATCGCTCGACCCCGTGCGCGACACCCTGGGTGTGGCGCAGATTCACCAGTTGCTCGAGGGCGACGCCGGGACGTGGCCAGGCCAGCGGCTTGTAGGCGGCGAGTTGCGCAAACTTGAGGCGGACATCGCGCGCACTCTCGGCATCGAGATCGAAACCCAGCGCCAACGTGCTGCGGGCCTGTTCGATCAGCAAGCGATAACGCTCGCCGTCGCGCACACGCAAGGCTTCCTCGGCGTGCAGCAGATCAAGGGCAATGACCGCACGCGTGGTCTCGGCACCGAGCGGCCCGAGCATGCCGACTTCACGTGGACTGACGCGACGCACCCGCACCAGACTGCGCAGCAGTGACTCGAAGCGGCCGGGTTTGCCGGTTTCGGCCATCGCCGCTGCGGTGTTGCCCCGTTGTCGCAATTGCGGCAGGCGAGCGCGCACGTCGGCCAGCAGCACCAGTGTCTGCGCATAGGCCTTGATCGGCAGGGCTTCAAGCGCCGCGATTTCCTGGGCCAGGGTCTGGCGCACGCCGGCGTAGCGCGCATCGGCCAGTCGTGCCAGTTCGGCGTCGGCCAGGCGCAGGGCGGTGAGGGCGGCGGTCACGTCATGGAATACATCGAGGCGTTCGACGCCCGCCGACAACAACAATTCGGCTTGATTCAGGCGCAGCTCGGCAACGCTGTCCATGCGATTTTCTGACACACGCTTGATCGCCTGTTCAAGCAGCGCCGCGCGCTCGGCGACGCCTAGCAGTTCTTCGCGCAGACTGCGATTGAGGGCGTCATCATCATCAAGGCGCTGCGCAAGTTCACTGAACTGGCGGCGCAATTGGGCGTTTTCTTCCTCGATCAGCACGACGCGGCGCGCATCCGTTTCGCGCTCCTGCACGTCGCCGTCGACGGTCGAAAACAGGGTCCAGAGCGAAACACCGAGCGCGGCCGAGATCAGCAGGGCGAGCGCTGCCAGCAGCAGCGCGGCTCGCTGCGAGGTCGGCGGATGATCAGGCATGGCGTTGGTCATGGGCGTCGTCGTGGCACCGCTGATGTTATCAGCGCCTTCCATCAGCGCGTTCCATCAGGCACCACGTGCTCACCGCGGCGAGCAGATCGTCGCTGCGCGCCGAAGTCGCGACATGCACGCACGGACACTGCATGGTGCGCGCCAAATCCGCAAGACGCTCGCTGCTGACGAACACCGGCGCAGCCGCCAGGCGCAGCCAGCGTGCGCCACCAAGCAAGGCTGGCAGCGCCAGCAGTGCTTCGCGACTGCTGACGATCAGGTGCGGGTAGGTCAGCGCATCGAGGCGCGCCAATGTGTCCGGCCGTGGTGTCAGCGCTTTGCGCTCGTACACCGGCAGGTCCCGCGCGTCGACGCCGCGGTTGCACAGCTGGTTGACCAGCCAGTCACGGCCGCCGGCGCCGGTGATGCGTACAACTTGGGCGGTCGTGGCCAGCCACGGATGCGTGAGCAGGTCTTCGCTGCGGTACCCAGACGCCGGCAGCGCGGCGTCAATACCCTGTTGCGCCAGTGCCCTGGCAGTGGCCGGGCCTTGGGCGAGAACGCGACCTTGCGGCTTGAATCCCGGTCGCGCGGCGAACGCCTGGCGCACGGCGTAGACGCTCGCGAACACCAGAATGTCGGCTTGTTCGGCGACGGCGAGCGCCGACTGGACAACGTCCCGATCGCTGCGCGCAACCAGTCGGAATGGCGCCAGTGCGCAGACGCGCGCGCCGTGTCGTCGCAGCCGCGTCGCCAGCGCACCACTTTCGCCGGCCGGACGGGTGACGACAAAACTGCGTCCGCGCAGCGCGGCGTGGGGTGCGGTGGAGTCAGCCATTGCACGAGGTTAATGATCTTTGCAGCCAGCGTCATCGACTTCCGCTTGCAAGGGTCGGCCCTGAGTCGGCAGACTGGGACATGATCCAAGATTCCCTGATGCTCGAACGCACGATACTTGAAACCATTCCGATGGCCCGTGCCATGGGCGTCACCGTCGTTGATTTCGACGGCAATCGCATCGCCTTGACCGCGCCACTGGCGCCGAACGTCAACGACAAGGGCTGCGCCTTCGGCGGTTCGCTCGCAAGCCTGATGACCTTGGCGGCATGGGGGCTGGTGAACCTCAAGCTGTCCGAGGCCGGCATCGAAGCCGATGTGTTCGTGCAGGACAGTGCGATCAGTTACCTGAACCCGGTCTGGGACGCGCTTACCGCGGAAGCAGCCGCGGAGCCCGGCCAGGACTGGGACCAGTTCATCGCCGACCTGCGCGAGCGCGGCAAGGCGCGCATCACCATGATGGCCGAGGTCGCGGTCGCCGAGGGCGGCGGTGTCGCCTGTCGCATGTTCGGCAAGTTCGTCGCGAAACGGAGCAAATGAGATGCGCAGCGTGACCAGAATGGTGTTCTTGATGTTCGCGCTGGCGCTCGTTGCCTGCAGCGAGACGCGCGAGCAGGACAAGTTGCTCGATGCAACCCTCGCTCAATACGCCGCGGCGATCCGCTGGGGCAATGTCGAGGACGCGCTCGGATTCCTGGCGCCTGATTCTCGCAAGCCCACGGCGTTCGAGCTTGAGCGACTGGCGCAACTGCAGATCGCCGGCTATCGCGAAGCGCCACCGCTGCTGTTGTCGGCAACCGAAGTGGAACAAGTGGTGCAGATCGAATTCGTCAATCGCCATACGCAGGAGGGCCACAGTACGGTCGAACGCATGCGCTGGCGCTATGACACCACCGCGATGCGCTGGTGGCTGACGACCGGCCTGCCGAAGCTGCAAGCACCGAAATGATCTGAACGCCAGCACTGCCCGCGGGCCTGAAGCCGTGGTCGCGCTGCTGTGCTCCGCTATTCTTGTGGCGTTACCGCCGTGGCGATTGGGCATTTGATGCTTGCGTACCGTCAGCGCCACCCGCAACCCTGCAAGCGTCGCTGGACGCTGTGGCTGGTTTGTTGGACCTTGCTGCTGAATGCGACGCTGGCGACCGCAGCGCCGGCGGATTTCCAGCGCATCGACACGCTGAACCAGCGCGCCGAACAACTCGCGCGCAGCGACCCGGCCGCGGCCGAAGCCCTCGCCACCGACGCCATGGTGGCGGCGCGCGACCGGCGCCACGAGCGCGGTCGCATCGAAGCACTGCACAATCTCGGACGCATCGCCCGCCTGCGCGGCCAGCTGCTGGCCGCCAATGCCTATTTGCTGGAGGCCTTGGCGGCTGCGGAAACGATGGGTGATCTGCGCCTCGTCGCCAAGGTCGGCAACAGCTACGGCGCGGTGCTCGAACGTCAAGGTCTCGATGCCGAAGCGCTGGCGCAACACGAACGGGTGCAGGCGCTGTGGAGCAACCTGGAGGATGCGCCCGGACTGATCGCGTCTTCCATCAACATCGCACGCGTGTTCGAGCGGCGCGGCGCGTTGAGTGATGCCCAGCGCCATTTCGAGGCGGCGTTGCAGCAACTCGATGCACTGGCGTCAGCGGCCACGGTACCGCCGCAGGATATCGCCGCGATCTGGCTCGGTCATGGACGCATCGCGCTGGCACGACAACTCGTCGATCAGGCCGAGTACGCGTTTGGCCAGGCGCTGCGCCTGCAATTGCAGGCGCAAGACGTGCTCGGCGAGAGCGCCGCACGCACCGGCCTGGCTCGTGTGGCCGCTGCCCGTGGCCTTGAGACCGCGGCGATCACCGGCTTCGAGCAGGCGCTGGCGCTCGCCACGCGTGTCGACGGTCGCGGCGAGATGATCGACGCGCTTACCGCACTCGGGGCCCTCCAGGTTGAGCGTGCCCAGGGTGAGCTTGTGGCCGCACCGCGCCTCGATCGGCTGCGGCGCGCCCTTGCCTATGCCACGCGCGCGCTGGATCTGGGCCGTGACGGCGAGGTCGATCCATCGGTACAAATTGCGCTCCATCAACAGCTTGCCGACATCCACGAGTTGCGCGGCAATGCCGTTGCCGCACTCACCGAACTCAAGGCCGCGCAGCAACTGCGCGCACGCCAGTTCAACCAGCAAAGCGACGCTCGCTACGCGCTGCTGGCACACGCGGCGAATGCGCGCGAACGCGAGCGCGAACTGCTCGCCCTGCGCAGTGCCAGCGAACAGCAGGCCGAGGTGCTGGCGCAGGAAACCCTGCTCAAGCGGGTGTTTGCCGCAGCCATGATCATGCTGTTCGGAATCGCCGTGTTGTTGATGGTGCGGCATTTCGAGAGCACGCGCGTGGAACGTGAACGCACCGCGACCAACCGTCGCCTCGCGGACGCATTGCAAACCGCCGAGCGTGCGCGTGAGCGCGCCGAGGAAGCCGATCGCGTCAAGACCGAAATGCTCGGCATCGCCGCGCATGACCTGCGCAATCCGCTCAGTTCGATCATCGGCTTTGCCGACCTGATCCGCCTCGAACGTGGCTCGCTTGACGACGCGCGCCGCTACGCCGGCGTCATCGTTGCCGCCGCCGAGCGCACCTTGAAGCTGGTCAGCGATCTGCTCGAGGCGGCCGTGCTGGATGCGGGCGAGATCAGGCTGCAGCCGGTGCCCTGCGATCTGTCGGCAGTGCTCGCCGACGCCATTGCGCGCGCGCGGTCTCGTGCCAACAGCAAGCAGCAGAGCGTCGAATTCCGTTCCGCCAGCGGCGCCTTCGTGCTCGCCGACGTCGCGCGGTTGGAACAGGTATTCGACAACTTGCTGTCAAACGCGGTGAAATTTTCTCCGATCAAGGGCGTCATCGAAGTCTGGGTCGAAGTCGATGCGACCCAGGTGCGTGCCGCGATCCGCGACTACGGCCCCGGCCTGTCACAGGATGATCGCCGCCAGTTGTTCCGACGCTTCCAGCGACTCTCGGCACGCCCGACCGGCGGCGAGAGTTCGACCGGTCTTGGTCTCGCCATCGTCAAGGATCTGGTCGAGTTGCACGGCGGCACGGTGCGGGCGGAGTCCGACGGTTTGGGTTGTGGCGCGACGTTCTATGTCGAGCTCAAGCGCCTTGCCAACCCGCCTTTGCGCATGGCGGAGGCTGCGAATGAGGCCGGTGCCAACGGCGGCCAGCGCGCCGGTTGAATGGCGCGCACACCGTTGGCGGCGTGATCAGTCGCCCAGCGCGCCGACGAAGGCAATGCGTTCGTCCACGCGCATTGCCAGCAACCGCATGCGGAACGGTTCGCGTTCTGCAGGCGGTAAACGGCGCAGATGTGCCATCAGCCGCATGCGTTCGGCGGGCGTGAAACGCGACATCATCTCCATCGTTGCGGCGCGCTGTTCGGGCGGCACCGATTGCAAGGCGCGCTCACTCGCACCAACACGGTTTTCCGCCTGCATGCCATCGATAAACGCGCGCCGTTCGCCCGGACTCATGCCTTCGAAGCGTCGCCGCATCTGCGCGCGTTGCTCCTGCGGCAGATGTTTGAAGCGTTGCCGGGCGGCGCGCAGCCGCTGTTGCTGGTCGCGCGGCATACTGTGGAATTTCTGGTAACGCTCGCGCACGCGTCGCTTTTCGTCATTGGACAGCTTCTGCCAGTCGCCGAAACGCTGTGCAGTGCCGTGCTTTTCGTCCGGCGTCAATGCGTTCCAGCGTTGCGCGCCAAGACGCAGCTTGTGTTGCGTCGCTGCGGGCAGTGTCGACCAGGTTTCGGCAAACGGCATCAGCACGCGCTGTTCGGCCGGGCTCAATGCACTGAACGTGATCGGATCGGCCGCCACGGCCGCCAGCGAGACGAGCAGGGCCAGCACCAAGACCAGGACCAGACTAGCGGTCTTTCGCAGCAGGCTTGGCATCGGCTTCGGCATCGTCGGGTTTCGCTGTGATCGGGGGCGGGGTTTCGGCAGTCGCGTTGCTTTCGGGGTCGGCATCCAGGGCCAGCGGGTCTTCCGGCTTTCCCTCTTCGTCCGCGAACTCGGCCAGGTACAGCAGCAGTTCGGCACTGGGCGCATCCGCGTTCGCAAAGGTGATGCTCATCCCGAAGCCGGCTGCGCATCCAGCCAGGCATAGAAGTCGAGGTCCTGATAGAAATCGAGATCGTCCTCGCCCGCCAGCATCGGAAAATCCTCGGCGCTCGATGCGACCGGCACCAGTTCGTTCGTCGAATGCAGGCGTGGCCACAGCGCCACCGCCAACGTCAGCGAAAACGCGCTCGCCAGTATCGTCGGCCATAGCCAGCGCGCCGGTTGCGGCTGCTTCGCGAGCATCAACGCCGCTTGTCGCGCCTGATTCAGTCGCGACTGACTGGCGCCGTCGAGATCGCGCGCGCTGGTCTCCAATTGCCTGCGGATGCTGTCGGTCCAAGCGTCTTTTTCCTTGCCGTGATCAACCATGATGATGCTCCAATCGTGTGCGCATGCTCGCCATCGCCCGCGACAAATGCGTTTTGACGCTGCCCTCGCCGCAGGCCATGGCCTTGGCCGTATCGGCGACATCCAATCCTTCCCAGATGCGCAACAGGAATGCCTGGCGTTGCCGGTTCGGAAGCGCACGCAAAGCCGCGTCCAGCGCACCTGCGGTCTCGCCGTCGGCGACATGCTGCCACGGCTGTGCCGTCATCGGGTCGGGAATGTCGGCGATGCCGTCGTCGTCTTCACCATCTCGACCGATCAAGCGGTCGACCCAGCCCAGCCAGCGCGAGCGCACCTTGTTGCGGCGGTGGAAGTCGAGCACGCGGCTGTCGAGCACGCGATGGAACAGCGGTGCCCAGTCGGCCGGTGTCTTGTCACGATAATTGCGGACGAAGGTCAGCATGCTGTCCTGGACGATGTCGAGGGCGTCGTCGCGACTGCCGACACTGAGCTCGGCCATGCGCAAGGCGCGCCGTTCGACGCCGCGCAAGAACACATCGAGCGCGTTCCCATCGCGGGTGACGCCCGGTTGCGTGCCGCTCGCTGTCTCGCGTTCGCTGTCCATCCATTGCATCGTGAAGGTGTGCGTCATTGTAGGTCGGGCGTGCGCCGCATCAGATGGATATTTCGACTCAACGCGGCGCCGAAGAATCGGTTGACAAGCCCGCTTTCGCTCGCTCCGCCGCATTCCTGTGCGGGTTGACTTTTCCGGCTTAGTTCACAGGCAGTGCGAAGTGCCCGCGAGCGTCGTCATGAATCGGCAACGATATCGGACTTCACTCAGCGTGAATTAGTAAGCCCATGAATTTGCAGGAGAAAAAAATATGGCTAGTTTTTGACCAGCGAGTGTCAGGGCCGCATCGGCACGCGCTCGCAGACCCTTGTCCGGTGCTCAATCCACACACTTATCCACAGGTCCTGTGGACAATGCCATGTTTAATTGAAAATCAGTAGATTGCGCGGCTTTTCTCGACGCCAACTGATGAAGAGCGCGAAGCTTGTCCACCGTGGTGGAAAACGTTCGCGGACTGTTGATCCGGGGTTGCTAGACTGAACCTCGATCCGAACCCGAAGATCCCCAAACAAGCCATGCCTGACGTGCTGCGCGTGGCCGTGCCGCTGCCACTGCCCGAACTTTTCGATTATCTCGCGCCCGACGGCCATGACGCCGCCCACGTGCCGGTCGGTGCGCGCGTGACCGTGCCCTTTGGGCCGCGCAGCGTGATGGGAGTTGTCGTTGCGCACGCGACGGTTTCATCCAGTCCGCGGTTGCGCGCGGTGACGGCGATCTTCGATCCCGATCCGGTGTTCCCCGAACCGCTCTGGCAGACGCTGTTGTGGGCGGTGCGCTACTACGCCTATCCGATCGGCGAAGCCCTCGCCACGGCCTTGCCGGCGCCGGTGCGCAAGCGCCTTGAGACACCGGCGTCGTCGCGCGACGCATTGCTGCGACT
>JAYUXS010000269.1:0-3986 GCA_043752845.1 Lysobacterales bacterium
CATCAGCGCGTCGAGAATCTTGCGCACTTCGACCTGTGGCAATTCCATGGTCGTCGCGCCATCCACTTTCGGCACTTCGTCGACAGTGGCGCCCAGGCGATCAATGTTGTCATCCAGCGAGGCATCGACGAACAACAATGCACCGGCAACGTCCAGCAACGCGCCTTCATCCGCCTTGCGCGTTCCCGCGACCATGGCATTGAGTGCGTCGCGTTGCTCCAGGATGACGCGACGCGGCACGCCGAGCCCGATCATGCCAAGCGTGTCAGCAGCGCGGTCGAGCACTTCCGATTGAGCCCCGAGGTCGGCCGGATTCGCATTCGCAGTGCGCAAATAGAGGTCGAGCGCGTCCTTGACACGCATCAGATCGTCCTTGATTGCGGTCGACACCGTGTCGAGCAGTGCCTTGTTGCGTCCGCTAAGCGTGCCGCGCGCGTGTTCGATTTCCTTGTCGCTCGGAATCAGCGATTCAAGCTTGTACAGCCGCTTCAATTCGCCGACGCGACCATCCGACCCGCGCGCATGCGCGGTGTAATAGAGCAGGTTCTTGACGAGATCACGCGGCGCGTCGACGCGAAACGAATTCTCGCCGGAATCGGCCAGTCGCTTGATCTCGCGATCGACGCGGCCGAACAGCAATTTCACCGCCTGGTTGGCATCGACGAGCCCATTGCGAACGCCGTCCAGCAAACCACCGGCAACCCACCACAGGCGACGACCTTCCTCGAGAAAGGTGATGCTGCGCAGCCCGTCAAGTGCATTCATCAAGCCCGCGGCAGCGACGTTTGACGTCTGGTCGCGCAACCATTTGACCAAGGCCATCTGGTAGTTGGTGCGCAAACGCGCTGCGACCGACTTCAATTCCTGTTCGGGCAAGGGTTTATCCGGGCCCGCTGCCGACGCGGGCAGTGGTGACGACAGATCCGGCGAGAACAGCACGCCTTCGCTGAGCAGTTTTTCACCGCGGCACGCACGCAAATCGTTCAACAGCGGCAACAGGACAATAGGGATGTCCTTGTGCCCACCTTGCAGGCGCTCAAGGTAATCCGGCAACTGCACGATGCCACGCATCAACACTTCATAGGCATCGTTCTTATTGCGGATCAACTCGTCGAGCAGCGCCTGGGCAACGCGCTCCATCTCTTCGACGATCATCGCCGCGCCATACAGTTCGACCATGCGCAAGGTGCCCTGCACCTGATGCAGGTAGGTCGCGCAAAAGCGCATCAGGCTGGAATCAGCCGGATCGTCGACATAGGCTTCAAGCGCCTGACGGGCTTGCTTGAGCGTCTCGTCGAGCTCCTGCTTGACCCAATTCAGGGTCGTGAAATCAATTTCTTGCTGCATCCGCATGGGGCGACCTCACCCGTTCCGGCGGTACGCCAACGTCTGGCGACCACCGATCCGTGACAACTGGGAATTTGCAAATCCGAGTACCTCGCCTGGTCCTAAAACCAGCAGGCCTCCGGGCTTGAGCAGATCGGCGAGAGCATCGAGCAACGCCTTGCGGCGTTCGCGAGCGAAGTAGATCAGCACGTTCTGGCAATAAATCAGATCAAGTTTCTTCAGTGGCGATCGCGCCACGTCGAGCAGGTTGAAAATCGCAAAACCGACACGTTTGCGCAGCGTCTCGACGATCACGAACGAGTCCTTGCCATCCGCCATCGTATAGGTGGAACGAAATGGCTCGGCCAGTTCCGCAAGGCGTTCGCGCGGGTACATGCCCGAGCGACCGACGGCGAGCGCCGGATTGCTGATGTCGGTGGCGGTGACGCCGAAATAGGACTTGCCCGAATTCAGCGTGCGCAGCTTGTAGTCGATCGACATCGCCAGCGAATATGCTTCCTCGCCAGTTGCACAACCGACGCTCCAGGCATGCACCGCCTGGCCACCCATTTGCGAAAAATGCTGCGGCAACCATTCGTCGGTGATCAGGTCGAGCGATGGTTGATGGCGAAAAAAACGCGTCTCATGCACGGTCAAGCGATCGACCAAAGTCGCCCATTCGATCGCGCCACTGGCACCATTCAGCACTTGATCGAAATAGGCATCGAAATTCGCATAACCGGTTTCTCGCATGCGCATGCGCAGACCCGTGACCAGGAAAGTTTTTCGATCCGGCGGCACGACCACACCAGTTCGTCGTTGCAACAAGTCGACCCAACGCACGAACTCGTCGTCGCCCATGCTGGGCATGGGCGCGAACGGGTTGCGAGCGGGTGCGATGGCGACCATCGTAGATGCGTCTCTTAGCCTGGCAGTTTGAAGTCGGCGACGGAACGACGCAGGTCGGATGCGAGCTGCGCCAGGTTTCCGATGGACTCGGCGGTTTGCGAGGCACCGGCCGAGGTCTGGGTGGTAATTTCCTGAATCACGTTCATCGTCGCCGAGATGTTTGTCGCAGCAGCCGACTGCTGACGCGCCGCTTCGGAGATGTTCTGAATGAGGTCGGCAAGATCGTTGGAGACCTTTTCGATTTCGCCCAGCGCCAAGCCCGCATCTTCGGCGAGTCGCGCACCGGCGACCACTTCCGACGTCGTCTGTTCCATCGAACTCACGGCTTCGTTGGTATCCGATTGAATTGTCTGCACCAGCGTTTCGATTCGCTTCGTGGCACCGGCGGAACGTTCTGCGAGTCGCTGCACTTCGTCGGCAACGACCGCGAATCCGCGACCCGCCTCACCGGCCGAGGCCGCTTGAATGGCGGCGTTCAAGGCGAGGATGTTCGTCTGTTCGGCAATGTCGTTGATCAGTTCGACGATCGATCCGATCTCCTGCGACGACTCACCCAGTCGCTTGATTCGTTTCGATGTTTCCTGAATCTGGTCACGGATGTTGTCCATGCCCTGAATCGTTTGACGCACGATTGCCGCACCTTTGCCGGCGATCGCCACGGAGCGTTGCGCCACGTCGGCCGATTCGGCAGAGTTCTTCGACACTTCGTCGATCGAGACCGCGATCTCGTTGATCGCCGCCGACGCCGAGGTGATCTGCTGCGCCTGATGCTCCGCAGCTTCCGCAAGGTGCATGGCGGTCGCCTGCGTTTCCTGGGCTGCGGCAGCCACCTGCACCGCGGTTTCATTAATCGTCGTTACCAGGGATCGCAAGGCTTCGACCGCGAAGTTCACCGAGTCGGCGATTGCGCCGGTGATGTCTTCGGTTACCGTGGCTTTCACCGTCAGATCACCTTCTGCGAGCGATCCCATTTCGTCCAGCAAGCGCAGAATGGCTTCCTGGTTGCGCTGGTTCAGGTCGGCTGTGCTCTGCAGCTGGCGGCGCGTGGCGCCGTACTGGGAGAGACCGGCAAGCAATGCGAAGAACAAGGTCAGCGCGCCGATGATCAGCGACACGTAGTCGTTACCGAAGATGCGCTGAGCCGGCAACTTGCCGATACCGGTTGCCATGTTCTTGCTGGAATCGAGCAGGGCACCGGAGGCCAAGAAGATGTTGTCTGCGGCTTCCGTTACTTCGAACAGGTCGGTGGACGCTTCCTGAATTTTCTCGACGTTGGAACCGGTGTCGGCGTACAACGCAAGCACGTCCGAGACAATGGCGCGTGCGGTCGGGTTGGTCAGGGCTTCAATATCGTATTCGGCGTCGCCCTGCATCCAGCCATCGAGCACGCGACTGTAGACCTGCGCGTCGCGGGCGAACTGGTCGGCAGCGGAGATCGCTTGATCGCCACCTTCGAGAATGTCGGACACGCGACGCAGCATTCGGTCGGCAAGCAGGATCTGACGGCTGGCGGTGTAGATCTGGCGACCGGAGGCACCGGAGTCGCGCATGAATGACACCAGCTCGTCGACCTTGCCGGTCAATTGCGGGATCGAGGCGGAGAAATCGGCGGCGGTTTCGGTGATGTCGAGCACGAGTTCCTGGCGAGTCAGAATCGTGTTCGCCGCATTGTTGATCGGCTGCCAGTCTTCATTGAGTTTGTTGAGCGGGATACGCACCGCATCCGAGGCGTTCTGGTAGGCCGGAATGCC
>JAYUXS010000270.1:0-1579 GCA_043752845.1 Lysobacterales bacterium
GGCCTGCGTCGGGCAGATGTCGATGCATCGGGTGCAGGTGCCGCAATAGTTGCCGGTTTCCGGCGCATCGTGTGGGAGCGGCAGGTCGGTGTACAGCTCGCCGAGAAAAAACCAGGAGCCGCGCTTCGGGTCGATCAGATTCGCGTTCTTGCCGATCCAGCCGAGACCGGCGTTGCGTGCCAGTGCTTTCTCCAACACCGGCGCGCTGTCGACAAACGCGCGATAACCGAAGGCGCCGATGACGGCGGTGATGCGGTCGGCGAGCTTTTGCAGTCGGCTGCGCATCAGCTTGTGGTAATCGCGACCGAGCGCATAACGCGAGACATAGGCGCGCTCGCGGTCGTCCAGCGTCGCTTGCATATCGGCGGCATCGGCGTGCAGATAGTCCATGCGCACCGAGATCACCGACAAGGTGCCCGGCACCAGCTCCGGCGGTCGCGATCGGCGCGTGCCGTGGCGCGACATGTAGTCCATTTCGCCATGGAACCCGTCGGCCAACCAATTCAGCAGATGCGTCTCATCGTCGGTGAGCGTCGTGCCGGTAATGCCGCAGGACTGGAAACCGAGATCGTGCGCGAGCGCCTTGATGCGCGTCGCGAGCACGGTTGGTTCGGAAAGCATGGCTGCTGCGGAAGTCACGTCGCAGTATAGGCAACGCCGCCGCGTACAATCGAGGGATGAAGGCCGAAGATTCCGATCTGTACACGGTTGCAGCGGTGCGTCGTATTGAGATGCAAGCGATGGCGCATGCCAAATTCGCTGCATGGCCATTGATGCAGCGCGCGGGCGCGGCGGCGTTTCACATGTTGCGCACGCATTGGCCCGGAGCTCGACGCATCGGCATCGTCTGCGGCAGCGGCAACAATGCCGGCGATGGTTATGTCGTCGCAGGTCTGGCGCGTGCCGCAGGACTTGAGTCTTACATCATCCAGGTCGGTGCGGCGCCGGAACGCGAACCGGCCGTGCAGGCGCTGCGGGCATGGCTTCAAGACGCAGGTGCAGTCACCGAGTTTCGTGGTGGCGAACTCGATTCCGCTGATCTGCTCGTCGATGCGATCTTCGGCATCGGCCTCGATCGCGCGCCAGACGGGCTGCATGAACAAGCGATCAACGCGATCAATCGCCATGCGGCGCCGTGTTTCGCACTCGACGTACCCTCAGGTTTGAATGCGGACAGCGGTCATGTTCCCGGTCTCTGTGTCGAGGCCGATGTGACTCTGAGTTTCGTCGCACACAAACGCGGCCTTTGGACCGGTAGTGCGGCGCGCTATTGCGGTAAACGTTTTCTCGACACGCTCGATCTACCCGCTTCAGCACGTGCGGATATCGCTGCGGATGCGCAGTTGCTGCGCGCGCAAGATTTGCGTGGTGCCTTGCCGCCGCGCCGACGTGACGCGCACAAGGGGCAGGGCGGACACGTGCTCGTGATCGGCGGCGATTACGGGATGGGCGGCGCCGTGACAATTGCGGCGAGCGCCGCACTGCGCGCCGGCGCCGGTCTGGTATCCGTCGCAACCCGCGCCGAGCATGTCGCGCCGATCCTGGCGCGGCGACCGGAAGTGATGGTGCATGCGGTCGA
>JAYUXS010000271.1:0-3981 GCA_043752845.1 Lysobacterales bacterium
CCGCCCGGATCGATCGCCGACTTCGCCGGCAGATTGTCGCCGACATCGCCGAAACCGCCACTCGCGGCCCAAGCGTACACGCTGTTGGACGGGCCGAGCGTGCCCCAGTTGATGCTCGCGGTCAGGGACCCGTCAAAGCGCTGTGCGAAGAAGAATTCCTCGTTCGGTCCGACGCTGCCGGTCAGGATCACATTGCTGTTCGCGACCGCCGGATTGGCCCAGTGCACGCCGCCGATCCAGACCTTGCCGCCGGCGCCGAACCCGCCTTGGGTCGACACTTCCGCAACCCAATTGCCGGCGGTATCGAAAGTCTGCAGATAGCCAAGAGTTTCGCCGCTGCCCGGGGTGGTGCCGGCGGTCAGCAGCTGTCCGGCACTGTTGATGGACATGGCATCAAGGGAGTCACTGACCGCCGGCACATCATTGCCGTAGAAAATCACGCGGCGGCCGCTGTGGATCGCGCCGTAGCTGCCCTGGTAGGTGCAGGAGCCGGGGCAGAAAGAAACATCGAGGGCGCCAGCGGCGGTGAGACGGGCGAGCCCGATGCGCGACACGCCAAGCGCGCCGTCGATCGCGATGCCGCCGATGGTGATGCGGCCATCATTGCCGACGACGACGGCGATTGCCGAATCAATTCGGACGGTCGCCGCGAGATCAAACAGGATGACGCGCTTGCCACCGCCGTTGAAGTTCGGGTCGAGCGTGCCATCGCTGAGCAGGCGGGCGCTGCCATAGTCGGTGTCGTCAGCGGTCGCGCGCTGCACCTGTCCGACGACGACGATGCGATCCTGGGCGTCGATCGCCACCGCATTCGCATAATCGCCATTGTTGCCGCCGAGATTGAATGGGATATCGACGATGCCGTCGCCGCTGAAGCTTGTGTCTGCGGTACCGTCGGTAAGAATGCGCACGACACGGAAATCATGGTTGGCCCCGGCAATCCGTACCGAGCCGACGACAACGATGCGACCCAGGCTGTCGATCGCCGCGCCACCGACGGTGTCGAAATAAAGTGTGGGCGGCACCGTCAGTGGCGATAGGGCGACACCTGCGTCGGTAAAACGGAAGAGCCCGAGGCAGTCGAAGACGTCGCATTCACCAGACATCGCCACCCGCCGATAGTTGGCGACTGCGACCGAGCCACCTGCCGGCCGCGGCAGATGCGCCAGTGTCTTGAGATGCGCGGAAGAGACAAGACTCTGGTTGTAACGTCCGGCAGTCCCAAAAGCGCTGTCGAGTGCGGTGCTGTCGGCGCGCGCGATGAATGCGGTCGAACCGAGGACGGCGGCGAAAAGCGGTGCGAAAAGCGAAGCGCGCATATGGATTTCCTCAATGTCGAATGGTGTCATCGGGATGAAACGACAGTTAGTGCTCAACCCTGACATGACCCCGTCAGTTGCTTTCGAAACCGTTGCCAAAGAGTCCAGCGACGTCGCAACTCTGGCCGACTTTGGCGAGGCGTCCGATCAGGCTGAATTGGCCGCTTTCGCGCAATTCGCCGGCCTGTTCCTGCACCGCGAAGCGCGCGCGCAATTGGTAGCGGCTGGACTGCAAAGGCAGGCGTTCCAACTGCGCAGCCGATTTCAGTTGCAGGCCGCCAGGCGCTGTCGGTCCCGCCGCGGCGGACTGCCCCGCAGCGATAGACGCGCCGATGAGCAGGATGAGCAGACCCGATCGAAGCAGACGCACGGCGATCAGTCCCGCGTCCGTGTTTCGAGCTGTTGCAGCCGCGCCATCACGCTTTCCAGCCCCGCACGCAGCGTGGCGTTCTCTGCTTCGAGCTTCGCGTTCAGTCCCTGGATCGCGGCGAGCGCTACGCCATCGGCGTCCACGGTTGAAATCGACTTCCCATCGCCGGACAACGCGAAGATGTCCCGGAAATCCTCCGCCACCGGACCAACGTGACGACCCTCGGGCGACGCCCGATATTGCCAGCTGGTGATCGGCAGACTGAGCACGCGCGCGAGCATGTCGTCGACGTCGACCGCCTTGAAATCGTGTTTGAGGTCTCGGCTGGAAGCGTTCGTGAATACGCCGCCGGCGGTCAGATGCGCGCCATTCGAGAAGGTCAGGAAATTGGCGCCGCTGAGATCGTTCGAGTTCCATGCGAAATGGCCGTCGCTGTCCGCGAGAAAGATGCGGCCGGCCTTGCCAAGACGAGTGCGCCAAGCCAGATCGGCATCGGCATCGCCCGAAACGGCGCGCGCGCCGATCACCAGGTCATCTCCGGTTGCAGGCAATTGGGTCGTGTTGAGCATCAGTCCGCCGTCGGCGCGTACCAGGAACTGGTTCGGCCCCGTCGACTTGAATCCTTCGCCGGATGTATCTGCCCAGACAAAAGTTCCTTCGTCACCATCGAAGTCACCGGAATTGCCGCTGTCGCAGACCACGTCGCCGACGCCGTTGCCGGAACGGACGATCGCCCGGAACCCGCCGGACCAGCTCAAGTCTCCGCCTGCGCAATTTCCGGAACCGCCACCGACGCTACTGGCATAAGCATTTGCGGCGTTGGAAACACCTCCACCGACCACGGCGAACTTGCCATTCGCGCGATTTTGCTGACCACCGCCAACAAAACTGTTCTGCCCCACGGCTTTGTTCAGCAGGCCGCCACCGACCGCGCTGTCATTGCCAAGTGCGTCATTGTTTCGGCCACCCAATACCGCACTCCAATGTCCAAGTGCGCGCCCGGAAACACCGCCGGCCACGACACTTCCTTCGCCCAACGCGCGGTTGCCTTTGCCGCCACCTACCGTCGAATAGGCTTCAGTCGTTTGATTCCGGCACGACTCTGCGCCGCTGGAGCCGCATGAATTGTTGGCTTCTTCGCCGCCACCGGCGATGGTCTGCCCTTTGTGCATCGACGACGCGACATTGGCCGGTGAGCCATTGACGATCGATGGCGCATCGCTGCCATTGGCCTCGATGTGCATCACGCGCCGGTTGTTGACGCGAAAGTCCAACGCGTCCGCATCTGCGGTTCCGAGAAAACTGCCGCTCGGCATGCCGGTGTTGCCGTCGAGCGCCCATGCACCGGGACAGGTGCTGTTGGCTTTGCTGATCGGCTGCGGATCGCCGAGAGTTTCGTAGTCGTTGCCGCTGCCGGACTTGCGGATGGCGACATCGACCCAGGTGACGCCATCGGGGTCTTCCGGCAGCTCGAGTTCGACGCTGAAGCGGCCGCCATGCAACAGCATGCCCAGCACCTCTGTCGGCGCGGCCAGCGCCTTTGACGCACCCGGTTGCGCCAGTGCACGCACACGCAAGTCATATTTCCCCTCGGCGGGCGCATCACCGTCGAGCAACTCACCGTGATAGGTGAAATTCGCCGCCTGCGTCTCGGCGGACAGGACAAGCGCGAGAACCCAGGCGAAAACCAGACGACGCGTAGACATGACTTACTCCAGAACGATGGGATGACCGGCTCGAGAGGAGAACGCTGTTACCCGCTCAACCCTGACATCGTCGATCGATTACCTCAAGGCAGACGCGACAGCACCTGGCGCGCCAAGGTCTCGAAGCGCGCGCGCACATCGGCATTGCCCAGATCGGCCTTGTCGGCGCTGAGGTGCAAGACGTAGTCGCCGCGATGCACGAGCAATCCGCCCGGCAGATCCATCCACGCGGCACCATCACCGAGCCCGGCTACCGCAGTGCCACCGCGGCCCCATTCCCCGAAATAGGCTTGGGCGCTGGACCAGGGACTGGCGGTCTTGATCAGACGCTTGCTGGTCACGAACTTGATCGAGAAGCCGTTGTAGATGTCCTGCGGATCGAGAAACACGCAGTCGACGCTGTGCAGTGATTCATCGTCGATGACATCGAGCTTGGCAATGCGACCTCCGACCACGGCGCTGACCTCGTCGAATTCGATGAGCACGCACAGTGGATGCGTGGCGACGCTTGCCTCGGCTGCTGCGAACATGGCAGCACCGACATCCGCGGGCGTAGCTTGCGCGCTGGCCTCATGATTCGAGCGGC
>JAYUXS010000272.1:0-9139 GCA_043752845.1 Lysobacterales bacterium
GCGTCCTGGAAGCGCGCGACCTGGATGTCGCGGCGCTTGGTGCTGCCGTCGAGACGCGCATAGGTGATGCCCTTATCAATGAGCGCTTCCTGGATCAGATCAAGCATGCGCGTGAACTGCGAGAACACCAGCACCGAGCGGCCTTCGTCGACCAGGGTCGGCAACAAGTCCATCAGCGCATCGAGTTTGGCCGAGGTGATGTCTTCAACCTTGCGGCCGGCCTCGATCAGACGTGGATCGCAGCAGATCTGGCGGAGCTTCAGCAGCGCGTCGAGGATGGTGATCTGTGACGCACCGAAGCCGTGCGCGCTGAGCGCTTCGCGCACCCGCGCTTCCATCTGCACGCGCACTGTTTCGTACAGATCGCGCTGCGCGCCTTCGAGTTCGACCGGATGCACGATAAGCGTGCGCGCCGGCAGATCCTTGGCCACTTCCGACTTGCGCCGGCGCAGCAGAAACGGTGCGATGCGCTTGCGCAGCCGCTCGCTGGCGTCAAGGTCGCGCTCGCGTTCGATCGGCTGGCGAAAGCGCGTGCGGAACTGTTCGTTGGTGCCGAGCAGGCCCGGGAAGGCAAGATCGAACTGGGCCTTCAGTTCACCGAGATGATTTTCCACCGGCGTGCCGGTCAGGCACAGCCGGCGTGCGGTATCGAGCTGCGCGGCCGCGCCGTGACTGCGGCTCGCCGCATTTTTCAGCCATTGCGCTTCGTCGAATACGGCGAGCGTGAAACGCTGCAGCTTGAGCTGTTCGATGTCGCGCCACAGCAGTGCGTAGCTGGTGACGACGACATCGGCCGCGGACAGCACCGGGAAATGGTCGTGGCGCTCGGCGCCGGCGAGCACGATGACATTCAAGTCCGGCGCGAAGCGCTCGGTTTCGGCACGCCAATTGTCGACCACGCTGGTCGGGCACAGCACCAGCACCGGCGCGGTGAGTTCGCCCTGCTGCTTCAACGCCAGCACATGGGCGAGCACTTGCACGGTCTTGCCCAGTCCCATGTCGTCGGCGAGCACGCCGCCGAACTGGAATTGATGCAGGAACCCAAGCCAAGCCAGGCCTTCCTGTTGATACGGACGCAACTCGGCGCGAAAGCCGGGCGGTGGCGGGCAGGCTTCAATGCCGCGGAATGCACGCACGCGGTTCATGAAATCAGCCGCTTCCGGGCTCGGCATGAAGCGCCAGTCAGGCGCCGGGTCGAGCGCCGCGATGCGCGCGCGTGGCAGACCCAACTTGCCGCCCTCGCCCACTTCGAGATCGGCGATCAGGTCCAGCAGCGGCTTGAGGCGATCATTGGCAATGAAGACGCGACGGCCGTCCGGCAAGGTCAGGCGCAGGCCTTCGGGGCGGAGTTCCTCCGGTCGCGCCAGCGCTTCCAGCAACACGGGGACGAGGTCAATCGGTTGGCCATCGACCTCGATGCCAAGACGCAGCGAGAACCAGTCGTTGCCTTCGGTGTCCACCGCCAAGGCCAGTTCGCCGATCTCCGGTTCAAGCGCGATCGGGAACTCGTCAGCGGAACGCAGCTCGATGCGACTGGCGGCGGCGTCACGGCGCAGGTCGCTGACCCAGCGCGACAGCTCGGCGTCTTTCAGGCGACCACTCCAATACCAGTGCTCGGCCTGAGTGCCAAACCCATGGATGGTGCCGGGGCGGAAACCGTGGCGGCGCAGGAAGTCACTGGCGCGAGTCTCAGTGAGCTTGTCGCGGGCGAGCGCGTGCACACGACCGTCTTCGCCGCGCCAGCGCAATTCCGACGCGGCATCGCCGGCACGCACTTCGATCTGGCCGTATCGGAAGCCGAGGTGCGCGGTCGCCTGTGTCAGCAGATCCGGGCGATTCATGTACGGCGCACCGCCGATCAGCACGATCGCGGTCGGCACGATCGGCAGCGCATCGACGATCGTCAGTGCCTGAGGCTTCGGCAAGGGCACGTCCGGGAACAGTCGATTCAGTGCGCGATTGGCTGATTCAATCTCGTCCGGCTGCACCGCAGGCATGGTGCCGATGGCGGCAATCGTGTCGATCGGCACTTCGCTCGTAAGCGCACCAATGGCGCCAGTCTGGGCGTCGAGGTACAGGCGATAATGGGCGTTCGCGATCGGCATTGCCGGCGGTTGCACATGGAGCGTGAGAACCTGACTGCCATTCGCGGCGACGTGCCAGTCGATGGCCATCGGTCGCACTTCGCCTTGATGCAAGACAAGGCCGTTGACGCCTTCGAAGCGCATCGGAATGGCGAGCGTGAACAGCTGGGCGATCAAGGCCTCGACGCCGGCATCGAAAAACAGCCACGGTTCCTCGTCGAGGTATTCGACGCCATCGAATGCCATCAGCGCGAGCGCCGCGAGTCGCTCCGGCATCGGCCAGCCATGCAACGTCTGCAGGATGCGCGGCGCGCTCAAGTCGATTTTGCGGACGTGCGCGAAACGTCCACTTTTCCCGATTCGCGCACGCACCGGACGCAGCAACACCCGGTTCTGTCGCGTTTCGCGCAGCAACACCAGCAGTCGCGTCACGTCGCGTGGCTCGACGCCGGGCACTGGCAGCGTGCCGCCAGTCGCGAGCGCATGCCAACGCGAAGGTGGTTCCACGCGCGTCGCGGACGGCGTCGGACGCAGTGCCTGCGCGGGCGCCGGGCGCACCAGATAATGAATCAGGGCGGCCGCATGTTTGCAGTCGATACCGATCGGACAAGTGCATTCGCCGAGCACAGGCTGAATCTCGCCGTCGTCGTCGCCGAGGAAAACCTTCGTGGTGTAAAGATTGCCGTGGCTGCCGCGGACCGTGGCTTGAACCGCATCCAGGTCGCGCTGGTCGATCTTGGTCACCGCACCGCTCGCCGCAAGTTGCTGCCCACGCAGCCACGCCGGACCGAAAGATTCGGTCAGCAGTTCGAGCTGTTGGTCGATGGCTTGGATCAGATGCATGGGGGCAGACACAGGACTGCCCATCTTCGCAGACGCGGCCGTGAATTACACGAGCACATCGCCTCCATTAGCATTCACAGGTCGAACAGGAGCCGAAGATGAGTGCTGCACCCCCCAAGATCAGTCGCGAACAGGCCGAAGCCGCCGTCCGCACATTGCTCAGTTATGCCGGAGAAGACCCCGCACGCGAAGGCTTGCTGGATACGCCGCGCCGGGTCGTGGACGCTTACGGCGACTGGTTTAGCGGTTACGCGCTGGATCCCGAGGAATACCTGAAGCGCACCTTCCAGGAAGTCGCCGGTTACGACGAGATGATCGTTCTCCGCGACATCGAATACGAAAGCCATTGCGAGCACCACATGGCGCCGATCATCGGCAAGGCGCACATCGGCTACATCCCGGACGGCGCGGTGGTCGGCATCTCGAAACTCGCGCGCGTGGTCGAAGCCTATGCGCGGCGCTTCCAGGTGCAGGAAAAAATGACCGCGCAGATCGCGCGCTGCATTGAAGAAGTGCTGAAGCCGAAAGGCGTCGCCGTGGTCGTCGTCGGCGCCCACGAATGCATGACCACACGCGGCATCCACAAGCGCGGCGTGAGCATGGTCACCTCGAAGATGCTTGGCAATTTCCGCGACGATGCGCGCACCCGCGCCGAATTCCTGAACTTCATCGACATGGGTCCGGGGCGGTAACGCGATATAAGTCGGCGATTTCCGACTTTATTGAACAGCGTCCGGATTGCGAGTAGAAAGTCGGCGAAGAGCGACTTTTGTTCGCGCAGAGTCCCTGTACATGAAGAAGTTGGAAATCAGCAACTTTTCAGATCATCCACGGCGACATGCTCGCGGCGGAGACGACGTGGCGCTGTTGGCTCTGGCGGCTGATCTGCGACAGGCAAGAATCGGCGCCGGACTGACCCAGAACCAACTTTCGCTCGCTGCAGGCATCAGTCGCGACACCATCATCGCGCTTGAGTCAGGTCGCGCCGGCGTAGCACTCGGCAAGGCAACCCTTTTGCTGCGTGCACTCGGCATGACCCTGCAACTGGTGCCGCGACGATGAGGCTGCAGGTCTGGCACGAAGGCGAACCCGTCGGCATGCTCTCCGCCGCCGGGCGGCTGCTCGACTTTGCCTATGCGCCCGAATGGTTGCTGCGCCCCGCGGGGTTTCCGCTCTCGCCGCGCTTGCCAACGAGCACGCGCGAACATCGTGGTGACGAGGTGTTGTTCTTCTTCGCCAATCTGCTGCCCGAGGGTGCGGTACTCGACACCCTGTGCCGACTGCAGCGCCTACCCCGAGGCGATGTGTTTCGACTGCTGCAGGCGTTCGGTCGCGAATGCGCAGGGGCGTTTGAGCTACTGCCGGAAGACGCCGGTCCGGGCGATCACGCCGCACATTATTTGCCCTATGACGACGCGGCGATCCACGCCGACTTCGCCGACGCGCAGCATGACGTGCCGCTGCTGCATCGTCATGGTGAATTGCGCCTGTCTCTGGCCGGAGCGCAGAACAAGCTCCCCGTCTACATGCGCGACGACGCACTATTTCTGCCCGCCGCCGGCGCCGCTTCGACTCACATATTGAAACCTGCGCTGCCGTTGCGGTATCCGCATTCAGTCGAGAACGAAGCGCTGTGCCTGCGCCTCGCTGCTGCCGTCGGGTTACCGACCGCAAACGTCTCGATGCGACTGCTGCCCGTGCCGATGTTGCTGGTCGAACGCTACGACCGCCGTATCGAGCTCGGGCGCGTGCGGCGCCTGCACCAACTCGACTTCTGTCAGTTGAGCGGTGTGTTGCCCGACCAGAAGTACCAGGCCGATGGCGGGCCGGGTTTTGCCGAACTTTTTGCCACAGTCGATACGCACAGCGTCTTGCCAGCGCGTGATCGTCTGCAACTGGTCGACTGGCTGTTGTTCAACTTCCTGATCGGCAATGCCGATGCGCATGGCAAGAACGCCGCGATGTTGTACGGCGACGATGGTCGGCTGCGCCTTGCACCGGCCTACGACTTGTTGGCCACCGGATACTGGCCGGAACTCTCAACCAAACTGGCGATGGATATCGGTAGCGAAAAGCGCCCGGCGTGGGTGATGGCACGCCATTGGCAGCGTTGTTGCGCAACTGCGAATTTGAATCGAGCACAGTTCAGGCGGCGCGCGACCGCCTTGGCGCACAGTGCGGTTGCAGCGCTTTCTAAGGTGGCGAATGGTTTGCAAATCGACGAGAACAGCGCGATTTACCAGCACCTGTCGCGCACGCTGACGCAACGTGGCGAATGGATTGATCAGCGGCTCGTTGCGGCCGATGCCTAACCCACCACCGCCCGCGCCCGCAACACGGCATCGCGGTTTTCTGTCGCGATGTTGCGAAATGGCGGCGAGATGCGGCGATCCTCGGCGACAGCGTTCCAGAATCGCGTCGCCAGCGTCGCCGCGATGCGCCAGGTGTTGATGTGCTCGGGTGGCGGCAGTGGCGGCGTGAACGTGCGCTCGATCACTTCGCCATGACCGCTCGGCCGATAGCGCATCGGCAGCATGTCGTGACAAGGCGCCAGTAGCCATCCACCACGCGCATCGGGCGTGAACGCGACGTTGTCGAAGTGCATGTCTTCGTTCGCGATCAAGGCGCCGAACCAGAACCAGAGGCGCAGTTGGTTGGCATCGGCAGCGTCGATGCGCTTCCCCATTTGCAATCGTTCGGCAGCTCGCAGCCAGTCGTCATGGGCTTGATCGAACACCGCCAGCGTGCACAGGCCGCGACGCCCGAATGCACCGACGCGGTCGAAGCGGGTGACTTCGAGCGCGATGCGTTCGCCGGCGATGATCAGCTCGCTGCGCACGGCACCGAGCCCGGCCGCGCGCAGGGTTTCGAGCGCGAGGTGTTCGCACACCAGCAGATCGACCCAACGCCGCTTCGATGGCGTATTCGTCGCCCCGGAAAACTTGACCACCACCGGCCGCCAGCTGTGCTCGTCGTCGCGCACGCAGGCCGCGAATTTGGCGAACTGTCCGCGCAGCCATGAAACGTCGTCGCCGCGCAGGGCGCGCTCGGCACGTTCGAGGTAATCGGCAGCGCGTGCATCGGCCGCGACTGCAAAAGGTGCCGCGAGCTGGCACCGCTGGGCGCGTTCGAGCATCGCTTCGCCAACGATCAGATCTCCCGGCAAATCGTCGCCATAGGCCAGCAACGCATGCAGTACGACATCGTCCAACCACTGCGCCGGGGACTCCGACACACGCAGTTCCGACGCACGTCGGCGCGCGAACTCACTCCCGGCAAAACCATGCGGGCGCAAATCGGCGAGTAACGGCGGCAGGCGCGGGAAAAGTCCGGTCGCGTGCTCGTCACCTCCGACCAGATCGAGGTGAAACCCCTTGGGCGTGACCGCCTGCAGCCGCCCAGCGCTCTGTGCCCGACCGTCGGCATCGATCCGGTACAGCGGCCAGCTCGATCCGAGCCCACGTACCTCGCGGCTGCGGGCATAGTGGGTGGCGCGCGCGGCACCCAGCTTGAGCACCTGATCGCCGAGCCCGGACAATGCGCGTGATACGGTCGGTTGGCTCGCGCCCGCGGCCCGCGCGAGCAGTTCGCGGGCTGGCAATGGCCCCGTGCGCAGTGCCTCAAGCAGGCGTTGTTCAAGTAGTCGGTCGGATCGCATCGGCAGCCGGTATTGAATGGATAATCCAGATCATAGCGGCGTTACAGTTCAGCATATTCAATGATTTGGCATGACAGTGGATCAGCACGTGAATAGATATTCCGGAGATTCTCCCGCGCTGGACGCGCTCCGCACGGTATTCGGCTACGGCCAATTCCGCGGTCCGCAGGCGGCCATCGTCGAGCATGTGATCGCGGGCGGCGACGCCCTGGTGCTGATGCCCACCGGCGGCGGCAAGTCGCTGTGTTACCAGATCCCGGCCCTGGTCCGATCCGGCTGCGCGGTCGTCGTCTCGCCCTTGATCGCGCTGATGCAAGACCAGGTCGACGCGCTGAATCAGCTCGGCGTGCGCGCTGCTTTCCTGAACTCGACCCTGGAGGCGCGAGCAGCATTCGAAGTGGAAGCGCGTTTCGCTTCGGGCGAGCTGGACTTGTTGTACGTCGCCCCCGAACGCCTGCTGATGCCGCGCTGCCTCGACCTGTTCGCGCAGGGCGAAATCGCCCTGTTCGCCATCGACGAAGCCCACTGCGTGTCGCAGTGGGGCCACGATTTCCGCCCCGACTATCGCCAGCTCGGCGTGTTGCACGAACGCTGGCCCGAGGTGCCGCGCATCGCGCTGACCGCGACCGCGGATGAGCGCACTCGCGCCGAGATCATCGAACGCCTCGCGCTCACTGACGCGACCGTGTTCCTGTCCTCGTTCGATCGCCCGAACATCCGTTACCGCGTCACCCAGAAGGACGACAGCCGGCGCCAGCTGCGCGATTTTCTCGACACGCACCGCGACCAGGCCGGCATCGTCTATTGCATGTCGCGCAAGAAAGTGGACGAGACCGCGGCCTATCTGAGCGAACTCGGTCTCGACGCGCTGCCCTATCACGCGGGCATGGACGCCGCGGCGCGTGCCTTGAACCAGCGCCGCTTCCTGCGCGAGGAAGGCGTGGTCATGGTCGCCACCATCGCATTCGGCATGGGCATCGACAAACCTGATGTGCGCTTCGTCGTGCACATGGACCTGCCGAAATCGATCGAGGGCTATTACCAGGAGACCGGCCGCGCCGGACGTGATGGCGCCGACTCGGAAGCGCTGCTGATCTTCGGCCTCGGTGACCTGGTGATGTTGCGCCAGTGGATCGAACAGTCCGAGGCCGGTGAGGAACGCAAGCGCGTCGAACACCAGCGCCTGAATGCCCTGCTCGGTTATTGCGAAGGCGTCGGTTGCCGGCGCACCACCCTGCTCGCCAGCTTCGATGAAGTGCATGCCGGCCAATGCGGCAATTGCGACAACTGCTTGAGCCCGCCAAATCGCATCGACGGCAGCGAACTCGCGCGCAAGCTGATGAGCGCGATCTATCGCAGCGGCCAGCGCTTCGGCGCAAAGCATGTCATCGACATTCTGCGCGGCGACGCCAATGCGCGCGTGACCCAATTTGAACACGAGAAACTCTCGACCTTCGGCATCGGCGCCGAACTCAATGCCAAGCAGTGGAGCGCGGTGATTCGGCAACTGCTCGCCGCCGGCCTGATCGATGTCGATGCCAGCGCCTTCGGCTCGTTGAAGTTGAACGAGGCCAGTCGGCGCGTGCTGAAAGGTGAGGAAACCGTGTGGCTGCGTGAGCCGGAAATTCAGAAGCGCGAGCGCAAACGCCGCGGCGCGGCGGCGACCGCGGCGACATCAACCGGCATCGGCCACGATGCCTCTTTCGAACGCCTGCGCATCTGGCGCGCCAGTACCGCAAAGTCGGCTGGCGTGCCGCCTTACGTGATCTTCCACGACGCCACACTCGCGGCGATCGCCAGCGCACGCCCCTCGTCGCTCGATGCGCTCGGCGGCATCAGCGGCATCGGCGCCAAGAAGCTCGAACGCTACGGCGAAGACGTGTTGCGCGTGCTGGCGTCGGCCAATTGAGCGACTCAGTTCGACCCGAACCGGCGCTTGCGCGCCCGCCGCCTACCCGACAGACTGCCAAAACAGGGCGTTTGAATTTCCTATACCTTTTTATTTCCTTTCGCTGATCCTTTGCACAGAGTAGGACCGTTCGCATGTCGAAAGTTTTTCTAAGCACGCAGCTATATGTTCGGATCATGGGACGGGCTGCGGCTCGTCTAACCGTCCTGCTTCTTGTTTGTTTCACGGTTGCGCAAAGCGCGCAGGCGCAAACGCTGACAGTGACCAGAAGTGATGACCGCAACAATCCGACTTGTGCAGCCGGCGATTGCTCACTGCGCGAAGCGCTCACCGCCGCAAATGCTTCTGCCGATGTCAACACGATTCAATTTTCCACTTTGTTTGACACGCCGCAGGTCATCAGCTTGACCAATGGACAGCTCACCATTAGCACGAGTATGTCGATCATCGGCAAGGGCGCAAATCTGACCACGATCTCCGGCAACAATGCGAGCCGCGTTTTCCTTATTCCGCAGAGTTTCCTGGCCGTCACCATTTCCGGTCTGACAATCGCCAACGGCAATGGCAGCGGCAGCGATAGCGGCAACGGTGGCGGGCTTAAAAACCTTAGCACGGGCATAGTCAACCTGACCAACTGCGCTTTTA
>JAYUXS010000273.1:0-3955 GCA_043752845.1 Lysobacterales bacterium
CGGAAGCGGTCAAGAATGCGGTCAAGCAGTTGCAAGACGCGAAGCAGTTGCCACCGACCGCCCAGATCAAGGAAATCGACGACCAGAGCCGTTTCATTCGCGGGTCGCTCGACGAAGTGACGAGTGCCGCGATCCAGGGCGGTCTGCTCTCGATCCTGATCATTTTCCTGTTTCTGCGCGATGCCTGGTCCACCTTCGTGATCGGCTTGTCCTTGCCGGTGTCGATCATCGCCACGTTCTTCTTCATGGGGCAGTTGGGCTTGAGCCTGAACGTGATGTCCCTCGGTGGACTCGCGCTTGCCACCGGCATGGTCGTGGATGCGGCCATCGTCGTGCTTGAAAACATATCGCGGCTGCGCGATCAGGGCATGGGCATCCTCGAATCGGCGATCAAGGGCACCAGCGAAGTCGGCATGGCGGTGACGGCATCGGTGCTGACTTCGGTCGCCGTGTTCTTTCCGCTGGTGTTCGTCGAGGGCGTATCCGGCCAATTGTTCCGTGACCAGGCATTGACGGTGACCATCTCGATGCTGGTGTCGCTGGTTGTGGCCTTGACGCTGATTCCGATGCTGTCTTCGCTGAAGGCCGATATCGGACGCGACAAAGTGGATGAGCGCGACGTGCTCACGCGTGAACGCAAACCGTTGCCGAAAAACTGGATTGCGCGATTCTTTGTTGCCATCTGGCGCGGCATCGCCTGGTTGTTCGGTATCGCCATCTTTTATCTGGTGCGTCTGATCGGTCTCGTGTTCGGCATCGTGTCCAAGATTCTGTCGACAGCACTGCGTCCGTTCGCTTCGATCACCAATCGCATGCAGAATGCTGTCGAAGATCGCTACGCGCGCTTCCTGCCGTATGCGCTCACCCATCCGACGCAAATTCTCGGAACGGCGCTGCTGACCTTTCTCGCCAGCTTGCTGCTGGTGCCGGGGCTCGGCATCGACCTGGTGCCGCAGCTCGCGCAGGGCCAATACGAGGCGACGCTGAAACTGCCGCCGGGCACGCCGCTGGCGCGTACCGACCAGATTGTGCGTGAGATGCAGAGCAAGCACATGGACGACCCGGAAATCGCGACGATCTACGGCGTCAGCGGCAACGGTACGCGCCTCGATGCCAACCCGACCGAGAGCGGCGAGAACATCGGGCGCTTGACAATCGGATTGGTGCCCAATGCGGGTAAGGAAGGCGAGGCGCGATCGATGGCCAAGTTGCGCGCCACTGCTGAAGCACTCGGCGTACGCGACGCGAACTTTGCGCGCCCGGCATTGCTGAACTATTCGACGCCGCTGGAAATCGAGATCGCCGCCTACGACCTCGATCGACTGCGTGCGGCTGGTCGCAGTGTCGTCGACGCCTTGAAGACATCCGATCGCTATAGCGACGTGAAGTCGACGGTGGAGCAGGGCCAGCCGGAAATCCAGATCCGTTTCGACCAGGAACGTGCCGCAGCGCTTGGTCTGAGCACGCGTCAAATCGCCGACCAAGTCGTGCGCAAAGTGCGTGGTGAAGTGGCAACGCGCTACAGCTTTCGCGAACGCAAGATCGACGTGCTGGTGCGTGCGCTCGAAGCCGATCGCGCATCCGTGGAGGACATCCGCAACCTGATCGTGAACCCGCAAAGCGACAAACCGGTCACCTTGTCGGCCGTGGCCGATATTGTCGCGACCGAAGGCCCCGGCGAAATCCGTCGTTCCGATCAGGAACGCGTCGCGATCGTCAGCGCCAATCTGGCCTATGGCGATCTCGGTACCGCCGCCGATGAAGCGCGAGCGCTGATTGCGGCGGCCGACGTGCCGGCTGGTGTCGACATCCGCATCAGCGGCCAGAGTGAAGAGTTGCAGGCGTCCAAGAACTCGCTGATCTTTGCATTGTTGCTGGCGGTGTTCCTGGTCTATCTGGTGATGGCATCGCAGTTCGAATCGCTGCTGCATCCGTTCGTGATCCTGTTCTCGATACCGCTTGCGGTGGTTGGTGCCGTGATTGGGCTGAAGGTGTTCGGTATGCCGCTTTCGGTAATCGCCGGCATCGGCATCATCATGCTCGCCGGTATCGTGGTGAACAACGCCATCGTGCTGATCGATCGCGTGAACCAGCTGCGCGGCGAAGGCATGTCGAAATTCGACGCGCTGGTCGAAGGCGGGCGTTCGCGTCTGCGCGCGATTTCGATGACCACGGTCACGACGCTCGTCGGATTTCTACCGCTCGCGATCGGTCTGGGCGATGGTGCCGAGATCCGCCAGCCGATGGCGGTGACGGTGATTGCCGGTCTGACCGTGTCGACGGCGCTGACCCTGATCGTGATTCCGGTGATGTACATGCTGATGGATCGCAAACCGGATTCCGCCTATGTCGAAGCGGCGCGGCGTGCCGCGCTGGTCGCAGGTTGATGCCATGAGCCTGGTCGATCTGAGTTTGCGTCGACCCGTCACCACGGTGATGGCTTTTGTTTCGCTGGTGGTGATCGGTTTGCTCGCGGCGATGCGTCTGCCGCTCGAGTTCCTGCCGGAAATCGACGCGCCGTTCCTGGTCATCCAGGTGCCGTATGCCGGCTCATCGCCCGAGGAAGTCGAGCGTTCGATCACACGGCCGGCGGAAGAAGTGCTGGCGACGTTGTCCGGCATCAAGCGCATCAATTCGAATTCGCGCGCGGACGCGGCCGAAATCTTCATCGAGTTCCGCTGGGACGTGGACATCGCCATCAAGGCAGTGGAAGCGCGCGATCGGCTGGAAGCGGCGCGCGGTCAGATGCCGACCGATGTACGCCGCTTCTTCGTGTTCAAGTTCTCGACCGCCGATCAGGCGGTGCTGAGCCTGCGCATCTCGTCCGGGCGTGATCTCAGCAACGCCTATGACTTGCTCGACCGCAAGGTCAAGCGACCGCTGGAGCGTTTGCCCGGTATCGCCCGCGTCGAACTGCAGGGCGTGGAGCCACCGGAAGTCCAGATCGAGTTGAACGCCGATCGCATCGCCGCGCATGGCGTTGATCTGGCCGAATTGAATGCGCGCCTGGCTGCTGCGAGTTTTTCGACCTCGGGCGGCGTGATCAGCGATGGCGATCTGCGCTATCGCATTCAGCCGGTCGGCGAGTTGCAAACGCTGGACCAGTTCCGCAACCTCGCGATCGACGCGCGTGGTTTGCGCCTGCGCGATATCGCCGATGTGAAGCTGCGCCCGCGTGACATGAACTACGAGCGGCATCTCGACATGCGCCGCGCCATCGGCATTGAAATCTACAAGGAACGCGGTGCCAATCTGGTTGATGTCGGGCAACGTGCCCTCGCGGCCGTGCGCGAGATCGGCGAAGACCCGGACATGCAGGGCATCGACATCTTCTTCATGCAGGACCAGGCCGAGGGCGTCACCAGTTCGCTGATCGAACTCGCGCATGCGGGTGTGATCGGCCTGCTGCTGTCGATCGGCGTGCTGTATCTGTTCCTGCGGCATTGGGCCTCGACCCTGATGGTCTCACTCGCGATCCCGATCTGCTTCGCGATGACACTCGGCTTCATGTATTTCGCTGGCGTCACCCTCAACATCCTGTCGATGATGGGGCTGCTGCTCGGTGTCGGTATGGTCGTTGACAATGCCGTGGTCGCGGTCGAAAGCATTTACCAGCAACGCGAGAAGTGGCCGGACGATCCGATCCGTTGCGCCAGTGTCGGCACCAAGAACGTCACCATTGCGATTTCCGCCGGCACGCTTTGCCACTGCGTCGTGTTCCTGCCGAACATTTTCGGCGAGCCGAATTTCATCAGTCTGTACCTGTCCAATGTCGCGATCACGATTTCGATTTCGCTGCTGGCCTCGTGGCTGGTCGCGGTGAGTTTGATCCCGATGATTTCGGCACGTATCAAGACCCCGCAACAGGGATTAAGCCAGCCCTGGGTGCTGGCATTTCGCAATCGCTACGCCAGGCTCATCGACTGGACCTTGCACCATCGCGGCAAGACCATGC
>JAYUXS010000274.1:0-3955 GCA_043752845.1 Lysobacterales bacterium
GGTCGCAACGCCAGCATTGGAACCCCTGCTCCTCGCCATCGTCGCCGAGAAGACCGGCTATCCGGTCGACATGCTGCAACTCGACATGGATCTCGAAGGTGACCTCGGCGTCGATTCGATCAAGCGCGTCGAGATTCTCGCCGCCGTCGACGAACGTGCGCCGCATCTGCCGAAGGTCGATCGGGCGCGGCTGAGTGCTTTGCATACCTTGCGTGAGATTGTCGACTACCTGGGCGCTGAATCCGCCAATGTAGGAGCGCACCTGGGCGCGACCCGCATCGCCGCGAAATCTGTCGCGGCCGGGGCCGCTCCTACATCGCACGATGAACCCACAACAGGCGATGTGGGAGCGGCTTCCAGCCGCGATCTCTTGCACCCCGAACTCGGCCGCTACGCACTCGAACTGATTCCTGCGCCCGCCACCGGTTTCGCCATGCCGGGCCTGCTGTCCGGACTGCGCGTGCAGGTGATCGGCCACGATGTATTGGCGCCGCTGCTGGTCGCTGAGCTGCGCGCGCGCGGTGTCGATGCGATTGCAGCCATGGAATTGTCGGAAGATGCCCTCGCCTGCATCGAACTGCACGGACTGCGCGAGGTCGCCGATGTCGATGCAGCCGTCGCCATCAATCGCGAAGTGTTCGGCGTCGCCCGCCAACTTGCGCAACTTCTGCAGTCGTCAGCTGGAGTGTTCGTCAGCGTGCAGGACAGCGGCGGTCGCTTCGGACTGGATGCAACGCCCGAACATCGCGAATGGCTGGGTGGATTGCCGGCGCTGATCAAGACCTGCGCGCTGGAATGGCCCAAAGCAAGCGTCAAGGCGATCGATCTGCAGCAGCAGGGCCGCGATCACGCCGGCATAGTTGCTGCGATCGCCGATGAACTGCTGGGCGGTGGCGGCGAAATCGAAGTGGCCCTGCCTGCCGACGGCAAGCGCTACACATTGCGCAGCGTCGCGCGTACGGTCGATGCGTCCGCGCCGGTGATTGTTGACGGCGATGTCGTGCTGGTCTCGGGCGGTGCACGTGGCGTCACCGCCGCTTGCCTGCTCGCTTGGGCTGGACGTGTGCGTGCGCGGTTCGTTTTGCTTGGTCGGACTGTTTTGACGAACGAGCCGCCAGCGTGTGCGGGAATCGCGGAAGAATCCGGTCTCAAGCGCGCCCTGTTCTCGGCGGCGCTCGCAGCGGGCGAGCAACTCGCACCGGCAGCGTTGCTGTCACGCGTGCAACAGGTAATGGCGCAACGCGAAATCCGCCAGACGTTGGCCGCGCTCGCCACGGCCGGTTGCGAAACGCGTTACTGCGCGGTGGCAGTCGAAGAGCGCGCCGCAATTGATACAGTGCTGAAAGAGGTGCGCAACAGCTGGGGCCCGATCCGCGCGGTTGTGCATGCCGCTGGCGTACTCGCCGACAAACGCATTGCCGAGAAGACCGACGTACAGTTCGCGCGCGTGTTCGACACCAAAGTACAGGGTCTGCGCGCACTGTTGGCCGCGACCGCAAACGACCCGTTGAAACTGTTGTGCGTGTTCTCGTCGGTGTCCGCGCGTTGTGGCAATACCGGCCAGTCCGACTACGCGATGGCAAACGAGGTGCTGGCGAAGGTCGCTGCTGCCGAGGCGCGTCGTCGCCCCGGTCTGCGCGTGAAGTCGCTTGGCTGGGGACCATGGGCCGGCGGCATGGTCACGCCGCAACTCGCCGCACGTTTCGCTGAAATCGGTGTGCCGATGATTCCGCTCGACGTCGGCGCGCGCATGTTCGCCGACGAGATGAACGACGCTGGCGCCGATGGCGTCGAGCTCGTTCTCGGCGGCGAACCGCGCGCCGAGGCCCTGTTGTTCGATGGCGCCGACGCGCGCATCGACGCGCTCGAATTGTCGGTGCAACGCGCCAGTCACGCCTGGCTCGAAGGCCATGCCGTCGATGGCGCGCCGGTGGTGCCGGTGGTGCTGGTCGCCGAATGGCTGGCACGTGCCGCACGCAGCTTCCGTCCTGGCCTGGCGCTCGTCGCCCTGCATGATTTGAAGGTGCTGAAAGGCATTCGTCTGGATGGCTTCGAAAATGGCGGCGATCGCTTCCGCATCGAAGCGCAATCCCTGCCCGGCACCGCGATCACCGAGTTGCAGATGCATGTGCGCGATCACGCTGGAAGTCCGCGGTACAGCGCCCGAGTCGAACTGCAGTCCCTGCCAGCGAAGGCCACCAGCCCCCTGCCTGCATTGGCGCTCGACGCCTGGCAAGGTGCCGCACCCTATCCCGAGCAGCTTTTTCATCGCGGACATTTCGAACTGATCGAACAAATGCAGGGCATTTCCGATGGCGGCGTCGCCGCGCAGGTGCGGGGCGTGCATGCGGCGAACTGGCCGCAGCAGGATTGGCAGCTCGATGTCGCGGCACTCGACGGTGGCATGCAGCTCGCCGTGTTGTTCGGTCAGCGCATGCTCGGCGGAGCGAATCTGCCGACGGCGATCGACAGCGTGCGCACTTATCCGACCGCGGCCAGTTCCGGTCCGATCACCGTATCCGCGCATCGTCGCTCGGTCTCGCGTACCGCAGTCACCACCGACATCTACTTCGTCGATGGCAATGGACAACGATTTGCCGAATTGATCGGCGTGCACAACCATGCGCTGGCACAGGCCTGAGTGGTGCAGTTTTCTCCCATCGCCATCGTCGGTCGCGCCTGCGTACTGCCGGGCGCACTGAGCCCGCAGGCCCTGTGGGAAGCGGTGCGCGATGGTCGTGATCTGATCGGCTCGGTGCCCACCGGACGCTGGCGCCTCAGCCCCGAACACGCACTGTGCGCGCCCGACGCACCGCGACCGGATCGCAGTTGGTCGGACCGTGGCGGCTATGTCGCGGGCTTCGATGCGATCTGGGATCCGAACGGATTCGCGTTGCCGGCGAGTGAACTCGACGGTCTCGATCCGCTCGTGCATTGGTTGCTGCATTGCTCGCGTGCGGCGCTGGCCGAGACCGTGGTACGCGGACGTACCGGCGCGGTGTTCGGAAATCTCGGCTTTCCGAGCGCGCAGATGGCCGCGTTCGCCGACCAGGTGTGGACCGGGCGCGACGCTGGCGTCGATGCGCGCAACCGCCATATGAGCGGCGGCACCGCGGCGCTGCTTGCGCGCGCGATCGAACTCGATGCCGGCAGCCATGCACTCGATGCCGCCTGCGCCAGTTCGCTGTATGCGATCAAACTCGCCTGCGATCGACTGCAGGAAGGCAGCGCCGACTTGATGCTGGCCGGTGCCGTGCAACGCGCCGATGACTTGTTCCTGCACATCGGTTTTTCCGCGTTGAATGCGCTCAGTCGCAGTGGCCGCTCGCGGCCGTTCCATCGCGATGCTGATGGCCTGGTGCCCGCCGAAGGCTGCGCGATGTTGGCGCTGAAGCGCCTGGCCGATGCGCGCCGCGACGGCGACACCATCCACGCCATCGTGCGTGGCATCGGCTTGTCCAACGACGGTCGCGGCAAGGGTTTGCTGGTGCCGGATGCGAGCGGTCAGCAGCGCGCGATTCGCGCCGCTTATGCAGCGGCCGGCATTGAACCCAGAGCGGTCTCGCTGCTCGAATGCCATGCCACCGGCACGCCGGTCGGCGACGCCACCGAGTTGCGCAGCACTGCTTTGGCTTTCGCTGGCGTCAATGACGTCGCAGTCGGGTCGCTGAAATCCAATCTCGGCCATCTGATCACCGTGGCCGGCGCTGCCGGTCTGATCAAGCTGATCGAAGCGATGCGTGCCGGCATTCGACCGCCGAGCCTGCATGCCGACGTGGCGACACCAGCGCTTGCCGAGACACCGTTTCGCGTACTGCACGCGGCTGAGCCGTGGACCGCGGCGGTACCGCGCATCGCCGCGATATCGGCCTTCGGTTTCGGCGGCAACAATGCGCATCTGATCCTGTCCGAGAACGATCCGACGCTGGTCGCCGAGCCGCCGCGGCCGATGCGC
>JAYUXS010000275.1:0-3953 GCA_043752845.1 Lysobacterales bacterium
GGGTGATAGGCGCGCGGTCGATAGTTCGCATCCGGCAGACGCACCAGACTCAACTGCTGGCGCAACGTGATCGCCTTCGGATCCGCCACCGTCTGCTGCACGAAGGCACCCTCACCGCTGCCGGCAAAGGTGAGCAGAGCTTCGAACTCGGCATTGTCCGGGTAGGCCTTGGCCGCAGACGCGAGCACACCGCTGCGCCCGGCGTCGACGCCATAGTTGCCCTGTTGCGCCGCCTTCAGTCGATCGCCGACGCCGTGCTGGTCGCTGGCGATGAAGCCAGAAAAATCCGCGAGCCAGGGACCGTTCGCGCTGTCCGCATTCAACAATTCGCCCGACCACAGCACCGCTTCCGCAAACGCGTCACGCGCAGCTGCGGCCTCGTCGGCATCGGCCGCGTTGGCGAAAAATTTCGTGTTTTGCTGCACCAGCAGCAGCTTCTTGCCGAGGCGGCGGAACTCGACCATCTTCGGCTCACCCGGCTGCGCGCGATCGAGGCCGATGTCGTTCGAACCGAGCGCACCGGGCAATGCACTGACCAGCAGCATCGGTGTACCCAGCGCGTGCACGCCGATCACTACTTTCGCCGCCGCGACATCGACATGCACATCGACGAAACCGGTTTGCGTGGCCATGCCAGCGGTCGGCGACGGCGGCACGACTACCTTCTTCGCGAATGTCTCGCTACTCATCGCGACCAGCAACAGCACCGCGCCCAGAATTCGCAATCGCATTGGCCATCTCCGTGATCGAACACGGAGATTACGATATGCGGCGCAGCTGCGGCTTGTGGTCGCGCACTGAAGCGCGCTCCTACATGTTCGCGGCAAGCGTGTAGGAGCGCGCTTCAGCGCGCGACCGATGACACGACGGACCTCACCCCTCCGCCAACTTCCCGCGGATCTGCGCTTCGACAGCTGCGAGCGCGGTCATGTTGACGACGCGGCGCACGGTGCTGGCAGGCGTCAATACATGCACCGGCTTCGACACGCCCATCAGGATCGGGCCGATGGCGACGCCGTCGGTCATCTGGCGGGTGATGTTGTAGGCGATGTTGGCGGCGTCCAGATTCGGGCACACGAACAGGTTGGCGCGGCCCTTCAGTCGCGAGCCCGGGAACAGCTTGTCGCGGATCGCTTCATTGAGCGCGGCGTCGGCGTGCATCTCGCCTTCAATTTCCAGTCGCGGCGCGCGTTCCAGCACCAACTCGCGCACCTTGCGCATCTTGCGTGCACTTGGCGAGTCATGCGAACCGAAGTTCGAATGCGAGAGCAGCGCCACTTTCGGCTTGATGCCGAACATCTTCAGACGATAGGTTGCCTGCAAGGTCGCCTCGGCCAGTTGCTCCGCGGTCGGATCGACCTGCGCATGCGTGTCGAGGAAGAAGAAAGTGCCGCGCTCGTTCGCGACCACCATCATCGCCGCCACCGAGTTGGTCTTCGCCTCGAGCGGGATGACGTTGAGAATGTGCTGCAGCTTCTTCTGATAGCGCCCGACGATGCCGCAGATCATCGCGTCGGCTTCACCGCGATCGACCATCAGTGCGGCGACAACGGTGACGCGCGAACGCACCACGGCCTTGGCGCCATCCGGGTTCACGCCGCGCCGCTGCATGAGCTCGTGGTAACGCTGCCAATAAGCGTTGAAGCGCGGATCGTCGTCGATATTGGTGAGGTCGAAATCGACCCCGGGCTTGATGCGCAGACCGAGCTTCTCGATGCGCCGCTCGATCACCGCCGGACGTCCGATCAGGATCGGTCGCGCCAGGCGCTCGTCGACAATTGTCTGCACCGCGCGCAGCACGGTCTCGTCCTCGCCTTCGGCAAAGGCGACGCGCATCGGCTGCGCACGTGCGCGCTCGAAAATCGGCTTCATCAGCAGACCGGTGCGGAACACGAACTGCATCAGCTTTTCGCGATAGGCGTCCATGTCCACGATGGGTCGCGCGGCGATGCCGGAGTCCATCGCCGCCTGCGCCACCGCCGGCGCCAACTCGACGATCAGACGCGGATCGAACGGCTGCGGGATCAGATATTCTGGACCGAAGGCGACGGTCTTGCCGCCGTAGGCCGCAGCCGCGACATCGCTCGCTTCTTTGCGCGCCAACGCGGCGATCGCGCGCACGCAGGCGAGCTTCATCGCCTCGTTGATCGTGGACGCACCGACATCGAGCGCGCCGCGGAAAATGTAGGGAAAGCACAGGGCGTTGTTGACCTGGTTCGGGTAATCGGAGCGACCGGTCGCCATGATGCAATCCGGGCGCGCAGCCTTGGCAAGTTCCGGCAAGATCTCAGGTGTCGGATTGGCGAGCGCGAAGATGATCGGCTGCGTCCCCATGGTCTTGACCATCTCGGCTTTCAGCACGCCAGCCGCAGACAGGCCCAGAAAAATGTCGGCGCCGGCGACGATTTCCGTCAGCGTGCGTTTGTCGGTCTGGCGCGCATAACGCGCCTTGTCGGCGTCCATGTCCTCGACGCGGCCTTCAAAGACAACGCCACAGCGGTCGACGACGAGAATGTTCTCGCGGCGCATGCCGAGCGCGACCAGCATGTCGAGGCAGGCGATACCGGCAGCACCAGCACCCGAGCACGCGAGCTTTACGTCCTCGATCCTCTTGTCGACCACATGCAGTGCGTTGAGCATGGCTGCACCGACAATGATCGCGGTGCCGTGCTGGTCATCATGAAAGACCGGAATCTTGACGCGCTCGCGCAGCTTCTTCTCGACCAAAAAACATTCCGGTGCCTTGATGTCCTCGAGATTGATGCCGCCGAAGGTCGGCTCCAGCGAAGCGATGATGTCCACGAGCTTGTCCGGATCGAGTTCGTTGATCTCGATGTCGAACACGTCGATGCCCGCGAACTTCTGGAACAGCACACCCTTGCCTTCCATGACCGGCTTGGCGGCCAGCGGACCGATCGCGCCGAGACCAAGCACGGCGGTGCCATTGGTGATCACCGCGACCAGATTGCCGCGCGCCGTCAACTGGTCGACGGTATTCGGATCGCGCACGATTTCTTCGCAGGCCGCCGCGACGCCGGGCGAATAGGCGAGCGACAGATCCTTCTGCGTGACCATGGACTTGGTCGGCATCACCTTGATCTTGCCGTAGGGCAATTGCCGGTGATACTCGAGCGCCTGGGCTTTCAGTTCTTCCGAATTGGACATGGGAGCTGTTCGTGATCGCGAGACCCCGAGAATAACACTGCGGTTTGACCGCTCCGCGACCGATCTTTATGGTGCACACCCGCATTGGAGCGTTTGCATGATCGATCTCGGCAGCGACACGAAAACCCGACCAACCGCCGCGATGCGCATCGCCATGGCCAATGCCGAGGTTGGCGACGAACAGGCGTTCGAGGACCCGACCGTGAACGCGCTGTGCGCGCGCGTCGCGGCGATGCTCGGCAAGGAAGCGGCGCTGTTCGCGCCCAGCGGCGCGATGTGCAACCAGATCGCGATCGCGACCTGGTGCCGGCCCGGCGACGAGGTCATCTGCGAACGCACGGCGCATATCGCCTGTTATGAAGCCGGCGGCCCGGCCGCGAATGCCGGGGTGATGATGCACAGCATCGACGGCGCCCGCGGCCAGTTCACTGCCGCGCAGTTGCAGGCCAGTTTCCGCGCGCCGTGGCGGCATTGCCCGCAAGCGACGCTGCTGTGCGTCGAACAGACCGCAAACCTGGGTGGCGGCTCGGTGTGGCCGCTGGCCCAACTGAACGAAGTCGCCGAACTGGCGCATACGCGCGGCCTGCGCACACATATGGACGGTGCGCGCCTGCTCAACGCCAGCGCCGCGACGGGGGTCACACCGCTGCAATATGCCGAGCATTTTGATTCGGCCTGGATCGATTTCAGCAAGGGTCTCGGCGCGCCCGTCGGCGCCTGCCTCGCCGGATCACGCGAATTCATCGAACGCGCCTGGGTGATCAAGCAGCGGCTCGGTGGCGCCATGC
>JAYUXS010000276.1:0-1562 GCA_043752845.1 Lysobacterales bacterium
TTCGCGTATTCGGCGAGGAAGAACAGCGCGAACGCCGAACCCGAATACGCGAACATGATCCTGGTGTCGTTCCTCGTCGCGCTGTTCTTCTGCGGCGGCTGGTTGTCGCCGTTCCCGGAAGCCTGGGGTTTGATCGGCAAGGGCGGCCCGCACTGGCTCGCTGCCAAGGTCGCGGTGTTCGGTTTCCTGTTCCTCTGGTTCCGCGCCACGTTTCCGCGTTACCGCTACGACCAGATCATGCGCCTCGGCTGGAAGGTGTTCATTCCGATCACGATCGCCTGGGTGCTGGTGGCGGGCGTGCTGGTTTACAACGGCTGGCTGGTCGCGGGAGCTTGAGGACAACCTCATGATGATGAATCGATGAATACCGTGATCCGCTACCTCAAGAGTCTGCTGCTGATTGAACTGCTGAAAGGCATGGTCGTGACCGGCAAGTATCTCGTCGCACCCAAGTACACGGTGCGCTATCCGGAAGAAAACATTCCGAAGTCGAATCGTTTTCGCGGCCTGCATGCATTGCGCCGCTATCCGAATGGCGAAGAACGCTGCATCGCCTGCAAGCTCTGCGAAGCGGTATGCCCGGCGCTTGCGATCACCATCGATTCCGAACAGCGTGCCGACGGTTCGCGGCGCACGACGCGCTACGACATCGATCTGTTCAAGTGCATCTTCTGCGGCTTCTGCGAAGAGAGTTGCCCGGTCGACTCGATCGTCGAGACCGGCATTCACGAGTATCACTTTGAAAACCGCGGCGAGAACATCGTCAACAAGGCGCAGTTGCTGGCGATCGGCGACCGCTACGAATCTGAAATTGCGGCTGCTCGCACCCAAGACGCAGCGTATCGCTGAGGAGCGCACATGAACTTCGAAGCCATCCTCTTCTACTGTCTCGCGAGCGTACTGGTCGCCGCCAGTCTCGCCGTGGTGACGCTGCGCAATCCGGTGCATTGCGCACTGTCGCTGGTGCTGACGTTTTTCACCTGCGCCTGCCTGTGGCTGCTGCTACGCGCCGAGTTTCTGGCCATCGCACTGGTGCTGGTCTATGTCGGCGCGGTGATGGTGCTGTTCCTGTTCGTGGTGATGATGCTCGACATCAAGACACTGCCGGAACGCGAAGGCTTCACCACGTATCTGCCGGCCGGTCTGGTTGTCGCCTGCGTGATGCTCGCCGAGCTGGTCGGTTTGATGGGCGCGCGCAAGTTGATGCAGGGTGGGGCGGTGCAGGACGCTGCTGCGGCACAAGGGCTGTCGAATACCGAGTGGATCGGTCGCGCCCTGTTCTCCGACTACATTCTGCCGTTCGAAGTCGCGGCAGTGATACTGACTGTGGCCATCGTTGCCGCTGTGGCACTGACTCTGCGCCGCCGCGAGAACGTGCGCACGCAGGATCCGGCCAAGCAGGCCGCGGTGCAGCCGGGCGATCGCTTGCGGCTCGTGGACATCAAGTCGGAAGGGAGCAAGCAGGCATGATTACGCGAGCGAACATTGCCGCTTTGCCGGGCATCTGTTCGCGGATCATTGCTGTTTTCCTTGCGATTTGTTGCGCAACCACGTCGGCGTTA
>JAYUXS010000277.1:0-9077 GCA_043752845.1 Lysobacterales bacterium
CGAAACTTACCCACCGGAGATCAATGGCGTCGCGCTGACCGTGCAAAATTTCGTCGAGCAGTTGGCGGCACTGGGCCACGAGGTGTTGCTGACGCGTCCGCGCCAGCCCGTCGCCGCCGAGACCACGTTGCCCGCCGGTGTTAGTGAGCACCTGGTTCGAGGCGCAAGTCTGCCGCGATATCCGGGCTTGCGCTTCGGCTTGCCGAGTGGTTCGGATCTGCGCGAGTTTTGGCAGGACGCGCGGCCGGATGCGGTTTACGTCGCGACCGAAGGGCCGTTGGGTTGGTCGGCCATCTCCGCTGCCAATGCAGCGGGCATTCCGGTTGCGACCGGTTTCCACACGCGCTTCGACGAATTTGTCGCGCATTATGGCGTCGGGTTTCTCACCCCCTTGGCGTTTGCATGGATGCGCCGCTTTCACAATCGTGCGCAAGCGACGCTGGTTCCTACCGCCCAATTGAAGCAATTCCTCGATGCGCGCGGTTTCCTGCGAGTACGCCACCTCGCGCGCGGTGTGGATACGCAGCAGTTCTCGGCACAGAAACGCAGCGAGGCCTTGCGCCGCGATTGGGGCTTGAGCGCAGATCAACTCGCGGTGATTCATGTCGGACGCATCGCGCCGGAAAAAAATCTCGATCTGCTGGCGCGCGCCTTTCATGCGCTGCAATCGGTGCGGCCCAAGGCACGCATGATCGTCGTCGGTGATGGCCCGGCCTTGCCGGCGCTGCGCGCGAAACATCCGGATTTCATCTTCGCCGGCATGCGTCGCGGCGAGGACCTGGCCACTCATTTCGCGTCCGGCGACCTGTTCCTGTTCCCGAGCCTCACCGAGACCTTCGGCAATGTCACCCTTGAAGCAATGGCCAGCGGTGTCGCGACCGTGGCATTCGACTACGGTGCCGCACGCGAACACTTGCACGACGGTCACTCGGGCGCCGCAGTGCCATTCGCCGACGCCGATGCGTTCACGCGCGCCGCCGTGGCACTGGCCATGGATGATGCACAACGCCAGCGTTTTGCCCGTGCGGCGCTTGCGCATGTACAAGACCTCGGGCAGCGCAAGGTCGCACAGGCGCTGGTCGATATTCTTGCCGGATCGGCTTCGGCGAAGGCAGCGTGATGCGTCTGCTGACATTGCTGGATTGGCCGGTGACGGTGCCCGAACTGCGCCTTTGCCTGAGCATGAACCGGATTGGCGATCAGGCTTCGGTGCGTCGCCTGTTCATGCTGGTCAGCCGCCTCGGCGACGGTGTCGCCTGGTATGCCCTGATGATTCTGCTGCCGGTGTTCGACGGTCGGGCTGGCGCCCTCGCAAGCCTGCATCTGGCACTGGTCGGCATCGTCGCGTTGTTGATCTATCGCAGCCTCAAGCGCTACACGCGACGACCGCGCCCCTTTGCGCGGCACCTGTCGATTACCGCGCACATCGCACCGCTGGATGAATTCAGCTTTCCTTCTGGACATACCTTGCATGCGGTCAGCTTCACGTTGGTAGCGACGCATCACTATCCAGCGCTGGCTTTGCTGTTTTGGCCATTCGCACTCCTGATCGCAGCCTCGCGTGTCGTCCTTGGCCTGCATTATCCGAGCGATGTGCTGGCCGCCGCCCTGATCGCCATCGCGCTTGCGCAGTCCAGTATTGCCATCGTGACCTGACCGCCAGCGCTTGCAGCGGGCCGTGCCCGGTTCAATACTCGGCGCACTGTGTCCATGGAAACGGGCCGAATGAACTATCGCCACAATTTTCACGCCGGGAATTTCGCCGACGTGCTCAAGCATGTCGTGCTGATTGCGCTGGTGCAGGCGCTGAAGGCGAAGCCGACGCCGTTTGCCGTCCTCGATACCCACGCTGGCGCCGGCTGCTATTCGCTCGGCTCGGTCGAGGCCTTGAAAACCGGTGAATTTCGTGATGGCGTGCTGCGTCTGGTCGATGTCGAACACCTGCCTGCCCTGCTGCAGGACTATCTGGATCTCGTGCGCTCGCCGGACGACGCACATGCCTATCCGGGGTCGCCACTGATCGTCGCGCGTCTGCTGCGTGAGGCCGACCGCTTGACGGTGTGTGAAGTGCAGGACGATGCGGTGCGTTCGCTGCGCCAGTTGTTCGCGCGCGACCCGCGCGTCGCCGTGCATCAGCGCGACGGCTATCAGGCGATGACGGCCCTGCTGCCGCCCAAGGAAAAGCGTGGTCTGGTGCTGATCGACTCGCCGTTCGAGGCGCAGGAGAACGAATTCCGGCTCATCGAATCCTCGCTGGCGGCAGCGCACAAGCGCTTTTCCGGCGGCGTCTATGCGGTCTGGTATCCAATCAAATTGCGTCAGATGGTGCAGCCTTTTCATCGCTGGTTGCAATCGTCGGGCATGCGCAAGATTCTGGTCGCCGAAGTGTGCGTGCATCCGGACAATTCGGCTTTGCGCTTGAACGGCTGCGGCATGGCCATCGTGAACGCACCGTTTGGCTTGCACGAAATATTGGCCGAGTCTTTGCCGATACTGGCCACGGCCCTTGCACAAAGTCGATATGCCTCGGAGCATCTGGAATGGCTGGTCAACGATTGAAGCTGCGTCATGCAATATCCTTCGCGCTTTGCGCAAACTTGATTGCGTGCGCGGCCCCAGCCCCGTTCCTGGTCGCCGACGCGCGCCTCGACATTCCGCCGTTCATCGCCGCCGAGCAGGATCACGGCGACATCGCCGTGATCTGGGGCGGCATGATCGTCGGCGTCAAGGCTGTTGATCCAGATGACGCAGCGCGCGGCAGCGAGATCGAAGTGCTGGCGCACCCACTCGACCGTCGGCAAAGACCGCTGACACGGGCGCCGACACAGGGTCGCTTCGTGATCCGGGTACCCACGACGTTGACGCGCTTCGATGTGCCGGAAGGCCGATTTCTCACCGTTCGCGGACGCTTGATCGGCGCTTATGACGGATATGTCGGTGCGACCCACTACCGCTATCCGATTCTGGTCGACGCGAATTGGGCGTTGTGGAAACAGGGCTTCCAGTACGACGACGTCGGCTGGACTGTCGGTGTCGGTATCGCCTTGTGAGTACACCGTGCATTATCGTGCGCCAGTCCGGCATCCACGGTCGCGGCGTGTTCGCGAACCGCGACATCGCCACCGGTACGCGTCTTATCGAATACCGCGGTGAACGCATCATCAGCAGCGAGGCGGCCCGCCGCTATGGCGACAACAGCAGCCTCGGCGCCACCTACCTGTTTGCCGTCAACGTGATCTGGTTGATCGATGGCCAGTCCGGCGGCAACAGCGCGCGCTTCATCAATCACAGCTGCGACCCGAATTGCGACGCCGTGATCCACGTCAACATCGACGGCGACGAGCGCCGCGATCGCGTTTTCATCGAGTCACGTCGACGCGTCCGCGTGGGCGAGGAAATCTGTTTCGACTACGCACTCGAGTTGAGCCATGCCTTGACGTCAGCACAGCACGAGCGCTGGCGTTGTCATTGCGGTGCCCGGCGTTGTCGCGGCAGCATGATCGCGCAGTAGGCGGGTTCATCGGATAAACTCGGCATTGTTCCGGCAACAGTGCCTTGGAAGTGCAAGCGGATCTCCAACAATTCCTGAGCACATACGCGTACGGCACGCTCTACGGTTTCGCGCTGGTGGCGATCTTCCTGATCGTCGAGCGTCTGCTGCCGGCTGAGCGCGATCAGCCGGTTCGCGACTTGTGGTTCAACGTGAAGTATTTCATCGGCGCACAACTGATCAATCTGTCGCTTTTGGCGGTGCTGTCGATGTTTGTTGTCGCGCCACTGCGCGCTGTGGCACCGCAGTATTTTGGATGGTTCGCACAGGCCAGCGCCGGCAGTCTGGCCTTGTACGCATTGGCTTATTACTTCGCCTTCGACTTGCTTTACTACGCGTTTCATCGCCTGCAGCACGTCTGGCCGCTGCTGTGGCGCGAACACCTGCTGCACCATTCGGAAATTTCGCTGAACGCGACCACCAGCCTGCGCCAGCACTGGCTGGAAGAGCCGCTGAAGGTGTTTTTCATGGTGTTGCCGTTGGCTGTGCTATTTGCCGAACAGCCAGCCGTGTCCGGCGCCTTGCTCGTCGTGCTCCAGGTCTGGGCGATCCAGATCCATGCCAATCTGCGTCTGCCGCTGGGACGATTCAGTTGGGTGTTGGTCGGGCCGCAATATCACCGGGTTCATCATTCGCGCCTGCCCCAACATCGCGATCGCAACTTCGCGGTGTTTTTCCCGGTGATCGACTGGATTTTCGGGACTTACGTGCATCCCGCGAAGGACGAGTTTCCGCCGACCGGTCTCGATGACGGCAGACGCATCGACAGCGTGCTCGGTGCGCATCTGGCGCCGTTCAAGCCGCCGCGCAAGGCCGCCGCGGATTGAGCGCGCTTGCACCGCCTGTACGCAGCTTCGGGCTTGATGCCATGCGTGTGTGCGCGGCCATGCTCGTCGTGTGCGTGCATGCCTGTATTTTTTTCTACCATGTGTGGCCGCAACTGCCGGTGGTGTTCTTCTTTGCCGGGCTCGGCGTCGATCTGTTCTTCGTGCTCAGCGGCTACCTGGTCGGTGGCTTGCTGATTGACGCCGCGCGACGCGACCAGCCCTGGGTCATGCACTTCTGGATGCGACGCTGGTGGCGCACGCTGCCGAGCTATTACCTGTTTCTGCTGATCAATCTGCTGCTGTGGCGTTGGATCCAGGGGAGCTGGGTGAACCCGCTTGCGCACGTGTTTTTTGTCCAGAATCTGGCTTGGGAGCACCCGAACTTTTTCCCCGAGGCATGGAGTCTGTCGATCGAGGAACTGTTTTACCTGTGCGCGCCGCTGGGCTTCGTCGTGTTCGGCATGACCTCGGCCAAGTTGCGCAAGGTCTTTGCATTCGCGCTGGCCTTGATCGTCGCCGGCATCGTCTTCCGCTGGCTGTGGGTACTGCAGTTCGATCCGTCCTGGGACAGCGGCGTCAAAAAGCTCGCCATACTGCGTGTCGACGCGATCGCATTCGGTCTCGCGGCGGTCGCGGCCATGCGCCTTTGGCCGGGATGGATCAAAGCACAGCAACGAGGCCTGGCCGCGACGGGTGGCGTGGTGATCGTGCTGAGCGCCTGGTTGACTTATGCCAGCGCGATCGACGACAGCGTCCCGGCGCGCGTGTTCGCATTCTCGCTGAATGGAATGGGTTGTGCCTTGCTGTTGCCCTGGCTGGCCAGCCTGCCCAGCGATAGTGAACGCCGGTCGGTGCGTTCGATCGCAGCGTTGGCGCGCTGGTCGTATGCACTCTATTTGGTGCACATGCCGATCATGCGCATCGGGCTGGCATTGCTGCCGATGCCGAACTCATTCGCCGTCGCGTGGGGTTACGCGATCTGTTTCGTCATGGTGTCGGTGGTCGCAGCGGCCGTGGTCTACGGCGTGTTCGAGCGCCGGGTACTGCAATGGCGCGACCGACTGTTACCCAGCCGCGCCTGACCACGACGATCGCAGCTGCGATCAATCGTGGGTGTCCGGCTCGACGAAACTGAAGCGGATCTGCGGATATTGCTGACGCACCGCGACTTCGACGCGATTGATCGCAGCGCAAGCCGCTTGCATCGAACCGTTTTCTGCGAGTTCGATCTTGGCGGCCATCATCACGTCGTTGCCCATTTGCAATGTGATCAGGTTGAAGACCCGTTTCACTTCCGGCCGCGCCTCGATCATGTTGCGCAATTCCTGGTTGAGCAGCGGGTCTGCGCTCTGACCGATCAACAGGGCTTTTACTTCGATCGAGATGAAAATGGCGACCACGATCAGCAAGACACCGATCAACAGCGTGCCGTAGGCGTCAAAGATCGGGTTGCCGGTCGCCATCGTCAGCAATACCGCCACCAGCGCGAACACGAGGCCGAACAACGCGGCCAGATCTTCGCCGAAAATCACGATCAGTTCGCTTTGGCGTGAGTCGCGAAACCATTGCCACAAACTGGCACCGCCGCGCGCCTTGTTCACTTCGCGCAGGCAGCCCCACATCGAAAAGCTCTCGGCGATGATGCCGAACACCAGCACGCCGACCGCGATCCAGGGTTTCTGCAGCGGTTCGGGGTGTTGCAGCTTGTGCAGCCCTTCGTACAGCGAAAACATGCCGCCGACCGAGAACAGCATGAGTGCGACCAGGAACGACCAGAAGTAGATGGCCTTGCCGAAACCGAGCGGAAAGTCAGTTGTTGGCGGCGCCTTCGCGCGTTTCATGCCCCAGAGCAACAACACCTGATTGCCGCAGTCGGCGAGCGAGTGCACGGATTCGGCCATCATCGCGCCGGACTTCGTGATCCATGCTGCGAACGACTTGGCGACGAAGATCGCGAAATTTGCGGCCAGTGCGAAGAAAATCGCCCGCGTCGAGTCGCCTTGTGCGGCCATGGTTCCGATTCCAGAGGTGGATGCGACAGATCATTATGCCCTGAGTCGATGTTCCGAGTATCGGCTCGACGCGGTGCGCGCATAATCCAGCATATGAATCCAGCATCGAAATCTGCACGGCGCCGCGTATCAATCCGGCGCGAGCGCATCGGTCCCTGGCGTGAACGTCTCTGGCTTCCTGACGGTCGCGAAATGTTGCTGCGACCAATCGAGCCGAGCGACGCAGAGCCGTTGCGAAAGGGATTTGCGCGCTTGTCGCCCGAGGAAATCCGCATGCGATTCCTGCATCCGATCACCGGGTTGACGCCGGCCTATGCCGAACAGCTGTGCGCGACCGACACCACCAAGGCCTTCGCTGTGGTCGTTACCGATCCGTTGCCACCGGGTGAAGCCGCGATCGGCGCAGTCGCGCGACTGGCCATCGACCGCGCGCGCAATGAGGCGGACTTCGCCCTGATCGTCGGCCGCGAAATCGGTCAGCAGGGGCTTGGCACCCATCTGATCAAGAAACTGATCGAACACGCACGGCGGCGGCGACTGGATGCTCTGGTCGGCGATGTGCTGGACGAGAACGCGACGATGCTGTCGCTATGTGAGCGCCTCGGATTCACCCGCCACACGATGCAGGACGAACCCGGCATGGTGCGCGTGCGCAAGGCGCTCAAGCACGACAGTCCGCAACGCTAGGCGGGCCATCGGCGACTAGGGGTCAGACCAGTTCGCGTTGCAATTTCTTCGTCAATTTCGCAAACACGAGATCGTAGGCGTGGCGCACCAGTTGCCGCAGTTCGTCGCGCGGCATTTCGGCGAGCGGCAGCAATGAAATCCAGTGCGCCCGAGCCATGTATGGCGCTGGATGGATATGCGGCCGGTCAGTCAGTTCCAGGAAGCGCTCGTCATCGACCTTGAAAGACAACTGCCCCTGGTTCTTGCCCTGGAAGCAGAACACGCAGAACATCTTGCCGCCGACCATGAACACCAGATCGTCATGCCATTTGATGTCCCGGGTGACACCGGGCCAGCCCTTCACCCAGGATTCGATTGTCACCTGATCCATCGCCTACTCCCGCGTTTCGCCACAGTCTAACGGCACGCAATGCGGGCGGATCGCGATACATTCGGTCGATGATTTCAAAGCTCCCAACCTGGGTCTGGATCTGGGCGTGGTGGCTGGCCTTCATGGCCGGCATGATGAACGTCGTCGGCTTTCTCAGTTTTGAGCCGCAGGCCATCACCCACCTCACCGGAACCACGTCTTTGCTCGCCGTGGCCATGGTCCAGCACAACAGCCCCATGGCCTGGCATCTGCTTGCGATCATTTCGGCGTTCGTATTCGGTGCGATGCTGAGTGGCCTGCTGCTGCGCCACAGCGCACTGCGGCTCGGGCGTCGTTACGGCGTCGCGCTGGTGATTGACGCATTTTTGCTGATCGCCGCTGCGCAATTGTTGATGCGCGGCAACGCCCTCGGCATCTATCTGATCGGTATCGCCTGCGGTCTGCAGAACGCGATGGCGACGACCTACAGCGGCACGGTCTTGCGTACCTCGCACCTCACCGGCATGTTCACAGATCTCGGCATCGCGCTTGGCCATGTCATGCGCGGATCAAGCTATGACCGCCGGCGTCTGCAGCTCTGCCTGATCGTCATTTCCGCGTTTTTCACGGGCGGTGTCGTTGCCGGGTTGCTGTTTCCGCACATCGGCTATGCCACCTTGTATATCCCGGCCGCCCTGGCCCTGCTGTTCGCCGCCGGTTACGCCGTGTACCACTTCCGCAAACAGATCACCGCGCAGGATCGCGCGCGCGGGAGTTGATCGCTCACTGATAGTCGTCCTCCCGCTGATGGCGCACCGCAACCAGCGTGACGGTCTGCGCATCGGTGATTTTGTAGAGCGACAGGTATCCGGCTGATCCGAACGGAATCAGCAGTTCGCGCAATAGTGGATCACTCGGCGTCGCCTTCCGACAACTGAAGGGGGACTGTTCCAGCAGCCGAAGTCCAGCGCCTATGGCGTCCAGCGCGCGTTCGGCGAGCGCGAAATCGCCGTCGCCGAGTTCGAGGATGAAGCCGTACAGCGTCAGCAGATCAATCTCTGCTTCAACCGAATAGTGGACCTGGTAGCTCACTTGCGTGCTTTCGTCCTGGCCTTCGCGGCGGCGAGGCGCGCGTCCAGTTTCTTCATGACTTCGTCCGCGGCGATGAACACGCCAGTGCGGCACGCTTTTTCATGGGATGCGAGTCCGCGAGCGATGAACTCGCGTTGCATCTGGCGCTTTTCGACGCCATAGCGAATCGTCGATTCGACAAAGCTGGAGAGGGTCTCGCCGCTCTCCAGAACCGACTCCGCTGCTTCACGCAACAAGGGATCCACTCGCAGCGAAGGGATCGTTGCAGTTTTCATCGAAACCTCCGTGCGTTGCAATTGCGATGCAGTTAGCCGAGGTCGTTCCAACGCTTCAACAGCGGCGACGCAAACTCAATGTGACGCCGCCCCAACGAGCACGTAGCGCTTGTGGCGCACTGCAAACACCGGCGGTTTGTGCATGCGTTCAAACCCCGCATCGATGGCCGCGAGGTCTTGCCAAAACGCCAGCCAATGCGTGCCGTCGATGCGGCGTTCCCAATCCGGCCCGAACCGAAATGGCAACGCATGCACCTGCACGCTGCGCTGGCCGTTCGCGAGCGC
>JAYUXS010000278.1:0-9068 GCA_043752845.1 Lysobacterales bacterium
GCCGGTAACCGCACGCCGAACACTACCGTTCCCGGCGTCGTCAGTAACCTTGTAGCGACTGTTTGCACGAGCACGCTCAACGCGACCTGGGCCAGCCCGGGTAACACGGCAGGCTGGTATCAATGGGGTCGAACCAGCGTGCCGCTTGCTTCGGTCAGCAACTTCATTCCGACGGGAAAATCGGCGGCCACGGATGGCTTCGTCACCATGCCGGCAGGCCAGGCCACTTATTTCCATGTGTCCGCATGCTCGGCTGCCGGTTGCAGCGCGTATCAAAGCATCGGGCCGTTCAGTCCCTCGGTGAGTTGCCCGTAGCGGATGCTGCCTCGGCGCGCATTCGCCTGAACGGATGCTCTCGCCAAATTGCGCCATGCCAACCGCCGCGGGCTATGCTCGCGGCAGTTGTCCATGGAGAAACGCATGCGTCTGATGAACACAATGGCGATCGCATTGATCGCGGCAATATCCGCGTGCACCTGGGTCGAGCCTGATGCTGGCGGCAAGGCGGTGCAGGTCGCATACGGAAAGAATCTCGGCAGCTGCACGTCTAAAGGTCAGATCACGGTCTCGGTGAAGCACAAGGTCGGGATGTATCGGCGCAACGACCTGAAAGTGCGTGACGAACTCGAGTCACTGGCACGAAACGAAGCAGCGCATATGGGTGCGGACACCATCCAGTCGGTCGATGAACCGCTGAATGGCGAACAGCGCTTTGGCGCGTTTGTTTGCCGCTAGCGCGCAGCCAGGCTGATCGGATTGCGCGTGGTCAAGGCGCCGCGCAGTCTGCGGTAACGACATCCGGCTTGGTCAGCCGCTGCAGGTTGAACACGACACCGCTGTAGCGCGAGTCACTGGCCGAGAACTCAAGCGTCGCCCGCTCGCAACCATCGAAGGCGATATCGACTTCACCGAATGGTGCCGCGCTGACGGCCGCCGGATCGAAGGCATTGCCGAAGCGACCGCCAGCGGTGCGATACAGCGTGAGTCTGAGCCGTCCGTTCTGTTCGACGGCGGCGCCGCTCAGCCATAGCGGCTTGCCGTCGAGGTCGTAGGTGAACCAGACGAGCCCGGACTGGCGCTGGTTTGGGGCGCCACTGCTCAGCAGCAGAAAGCCCTCGCCACCGCGCGCCGGATCAAACCAGGTGCCGCTGTATTGCCAGTCGCGCGGAAAGTCCGGGCGCAACGGATCGCGCGTGGTGTGATCCGGGCCGACCGCTTGCAGGCGTTCCATGGCGCGCGTGCCACTGCCGTAGGTGGCCGGCCCGGTGTAACGCAGTTGCAGCCGCGCCGCATTGTTCGCGATGTCGAAGCCATCGAAGGCCAGATCGAAACTGCCCCATGGCGCGACGACCACGTCAGCAGGGTTGAAGGCGGCGCCAAAGCGCGCACCGTGGAAACGACGCACATCGGCGACATGGATGCCGTTGCCATCGATCTCGCCGACGCCACCGAGCCACACCAAAGATTCGGTCTCGCCCGCAGGCGCATAGGTGAACCACAGCACGGTCGCCTGATGCGCATTGAATCGTTCGATCAACACGCCTTCGCCAGAACGCGCGGGGCTGAACCAGCTGCCACTGATACGTGCCATCGCCGCATCGGCATAGGCGGTTGCGGTGCCGTCGCGACTGCGCATCGTCGTCTCGATCTGGCCAATGCCCAGATTCGGCGCGAAGCGACAGGGTCCCGACTGCCCCTGCGTCATCGCCAGTTGGCATTTCGCGGCGAGCGCCGTCGCGTCCGGCGCTGCAGACGGTTGCGCCACCATGCTGCGCAACTGCTCCCAACCGCCGACCAATTCGGCGGCATTGAAGCCGCAATGCGTGCCACCGGCCTCGTCCACCGGCATCGACAATGCGCGCGACGGATACAGCGTACGAATCGTCTGCTGGTGCGCGAGGCGTACCAGTTCGTCGCCGTCGGTATGCAGCGACACAATGCGCGTGGCGGCCGGTGCACGCCCATTGAGGCTGGAGGCGCGCGCGAAATCGAAACGGGCGAGTGCATCCGACTTGAAGCGCGGGACACGTTCGTTGATCAATGTCGTGCCGTAGTCGACGCCGATGCTCGACATCGGATTGCGTGCGCCAAGCTTGTCGGGGCTGCGCACCAGATCACCGAGTCCGAACGTGGCATAGGCGAGGTTGTAGAGCAGGAAGTCCTCGCTGCTGAAGGCGCCGAACTGCATCAGTCGCGCCATGCGTTCACGCTGCGGCGGCGTACGAAAAATGCCGGGCAGTGCCGCGCCGGTGCATTGATGGATGCGCGTGTAAGTTTGCTGCACCTCGCGCGATCCGCTCAGATCACCCATGCTTTCCGGAATGTCGTCGAGGTTGTAGGCCCATTCGAGCGGGGCGTCGCCGTCGAGCAATTCGCCGCCGCCCACGCCTTCACAGATCGCGTCGTAGGCGAGTCGCAAATCCACGGCGCTGTCCCAGGCGCGCGTACCGGCCGCTGCAGGACACAAGCTATAAACGCCGACGGTCTGCTCGAAGCCGGGTGATTCCGCCAGCTTGAGCGCGATCAGGCCGCCCATCGAACCGCCCATGGTGATCAACTTGCCGGGGGCACCGAAGCGGGTGCGCACCAGGTCGACCAGATCGCGGTTGTCGTTTACAGCGGTGAACAACGCCCAGCCGGACTGCGCATATCCGCTCGCGGCGATCGCGTAGCCCTGCGCTAATTGCAGGTCGCGCAGCGGGCCGAGATCGGGGTTGGTATCGGCATCCATGTCGAAACCATGCTGGTACAGCAACAAGGTGTCGCCGGCTCGCCAGCCATCGGGTACGGCGACGCGCACATGCGCGCCACTTGGGAGGGTCTCGGTGAACTCGGTCGTCGCCTGCGCCGCGAACGCCGACCCAAGCAATAAAAGGAGCGCGGTGATGCGCATCAGATCGCCCGTGCTTGCGGAAACAACAGGGCGCGCAGGCCACGGCGCTGGAACGGCTGCCACTCGCCTTCGACCTGCGCCAAGCGATCGGCGATCGCGTAAAGGCTCATCGGATTGAAGCCGAGCCCGAAATGGCTGGCGCTGACCACGATGTTCTCGGCTTCATGCATCGCTTCCTGATGCGACGCCTGCCAGGGCACGACGCCGTCGCTCTTGCTGTAGATCGAGGTCGTCGGTACCGGCGGCTTCTCGCCGATGCGTGCGATCACGTTGTGGTCGACCTGATGCCCGGAGACCAGCCTGAAGATGCGGTAGGCATTGTTGGCGCGCGGATCGCCCTTGATCGGCGAACCGAGCGTGATGACCTGACGCACGCATTCCGGCGCCAGCTTCGCGATTTCGCGCGCGTACACGCCGCCGAGACTCCAACCGATCAGCGTGAGTTTCTTTTCGTGTTCGCAGAACAATTCCTCGACGCGCGCGCGGCAACCGACGACGACGCCATGGCGTGGCCCAAAGTTGAATCCCTGCTCCCAGCCGTAGGCGTCGTAGCCGAGGCGCCAGAGCAGGCTACGCAACACCAGAGTGCTGCGGTCGGATGCGACCAACCCCGGGAACACCAGAACCGGATGGCGTGCGCCGCGCGGCAGATGCCGGGTGATCAGCAGATTCGCAAGGCCGGCAGCGAATTCGTAGGGCGCGCGGAATTCCAGCGCCAGCCGCCCGAGCCCAGGGCGCAGCGTCGTGTCCGCTTCAATGTCGAACTTGCTCATGCGCCACTCCGCTTGCGCGCAGCCGGTTTGCGCCTGGTCACCGATTTCGGGGCGAGGCGCGCGGCTGCAAGGGCTTTCAGTTCATCGTATTCAGCGGCGAGCGCGTCGATGACAACATCGAGATCATCCACCGCGCTGCGACAGGCGACCAACCCGAAATCCAGCGCCTGCTCGTAACTCTGCACCGTGATGTTGAGCGCCAATCCGTGCGTGATCGCCGAAATCGGGTGGTAGGCGAGCATGCGCGCGCCGGCAAGATACAAAGTTACCGGCGAACCCGGCACATTCGAGATGATCAGATTGACTGGCAATGGCACACGCTCGGCAAGTTTCGACTTGGCGTACAGCTGGGCCAGTCCGGCAACAATCCAGGGCGCACCGAGCGACGGGTAATCGGTCGGAATCAGCGACTTGTAGCGCGCCGTGGTTTCCTTCATCTGCGTCATCGCCGCTTTCACCGCGGCCAGACGCGCTTCGACCTTGGCGTGTTGGGTGCCGAGCGAACACGGCAGCATCGTCACCTGATTGTTCGCGGTCGCGTCGCCCTTGCTGCGCAACGACACCGGAATCGCCGCGACCAGCGACGCCTTCGGCAATTCCCCGCGTTGCTTGAGATAGCGACGCAAGGCCCCCGAACACAGCGCGAGCAGCAGATCGTTGAGCGACACATCCAGCATCGCCGCGACCGACTTGAATTCCGGCAGCGGCAGCGACCAGGTTGCGACCGCGCGGCTGGAGTCAATCGCGACGTTGAAGCGCGTGCGTGGCGCCAGCCAGCGATCGGCGAGTCCAGCCGGGGCTTTCAGCGCCTCGCGCAGCTTTCCGGCACCGCTCGCGGCCATCTGCGCGATGTCCGGCAATGCTTTTGCGAGCTTGGTGTATTGCGCGAAGGTGTTCGAGAACAGCATGCCGAGCTTGCGGCGCACACTCGGCGGCGGTTTGGGTTCGCGACTGGAGGGCGGCGGCACGGCGCGCGGTATGGCGTCGAGGTCAAGCAAGGCATGCGCGAGTGCGACACCGGCGGCACCGTCGAGCGCAGCGTGATGCACCTTGGTGAACAGCGCAAAGCTGCCGTCGCGCAGGCCTTCGATGATGAAGAACTGCCACAGCGGTCGTGAGCGGTCGAGCGGCTCGGCATGCAATTTCGCGACCAGCGTTTGCAGCGCCGCGAGCGTGCCCGGTTTCGGCAGTTTCGCGTGGCAGACATGCTGGGTGAGATCGATGTCGTCGGCATTCACCCACAGCGGGTGACCGAGGTCGAAGGGCATCATCGCCAGACGCTGCGACAACACCCCGGAAAGATGCAGACGCCCGGCGAGATGGGCGCGCACGTGGTCGATCAGCGGTCCCTTCAAGTCCGTTGGGTACGAAAACAGGGCCAGCGCGCCCACATGCATCGGCGCCTCGGGCGTCTCGATGTACAAGAACCCGGCATCGAGTCCACTCAGACTGCGGATCGCCATCAAAGCTCCCGGTCGCGGCAAAGGCCGCCGGAGCTTGGCGCAAGCCTGCGGTGGCGTCAAAAGCACAGGTGTCACAGACGATGCAGCGGTTTGCCCGCTCTGATCAAAGCCGCTAGCCTGCGCGTTCGTTTTTGCCAGTCGGAAGCTCCCATGCATTACAAGCACGTCGCCATTGCCAGCGTCACCCACGTCGAAGCACCGATCCGACTGACCTCGGTCGAGATCATGGCGCGCCTGCAACCGACGCTGGATCGCCTCGGTATCCGCGACAACCTGCTCGAAGACGTCGCCGGCATTTACGAACGGCGCCTGTTCAGCCTCGATACGATGCCCTCGGACGCAGCGACCATGGCGGCGCAGAAAGCCATCGCCGAATCCGGCGTGCCGCACGAAAAGATCGGCATCCTGGTCAACACCTCGGTCTGCCGCGACTACCTCGAACCGAGCACGGCATCGATCATCCACGGCAACCTCGGCCTCGCCGACACCTGCCAGAACTTCGATGTCGGCAACGCCTGCCTCGCATTCCTCAACGGCATGGACATCGCCGCACGCATGATCGAGCGCGGTGACATTGAATACGCGCTCGTCGTCGATGGCGAGAACTCGAACTACATCACCGAAACGACGATCCAGCGCCTGCTTGGCCCGGAGGTCACGGCCGAGCAGTTCCGCAATGAGTTCGCGTCGCTGACGCTCGGCTCGGGCGGGGCCGCGATGTTGCTGGCACGCGCCGAACTGGTACCGGACGGCCACCGCTACCTCGGCTGCGTCACCCGCGCCGCGACCAATTTCTCGCACCTGTGCCGCGGCAATGTCGATCGCATGGTCACCGACACCCGCACCCTGCTGGTCGAAGGCCTGAAACTCGCGGCCAAGACCTTCCAGGCCGCACGGGCCTCGCTCGGTTGGGCCAGCGACGAAATCGACGAGTTCGTCATCCATCAGGTCAGCAAGGTGCACACCAGCGCCATCTGCGAACTGCTCGGCATCGACCCGAAGAAAGTGCTGAACGTGTTCCCGGAATTCGGCAACATCGGCCCGGCGTCGGTGCCGATCGCGCTGAGCAAGCTCAAGGAAATCGGCCGCCTCGAAAAAGGCAAACGCATCGCCCTGCTCGGCATCGGCTCGGGTCTGAATTGCTCGATGGCGGAAGTGGTTTGGTAGTGCGGAACTGAATCTGTGGCACAAGTAGTTTACGTTCGTTGACATACCCCCCCCCCCTTCGCTTAGTCTCCGCGTCCCGATTTGGGGGATGAGGAGAATAACGATGAAAAAAGTAATTATCGGAGTGTTGGGAACTGTTGCTCTGGCAGTGCTGGCTGGCCAAGCGTTTGCCATCTACAAATTGCCCAAGGTGTGTTACTCCTGCAGCGCGACGACCGGCGTTTGCACGCAAGTCGTCTGCGATAATTGACACATTAGTCGCGTCTGCCGCGACGACTGACATGAGGCGCGCCTGCGCCTCGTGTTTTTTTGCGCTGAATCAAAATGGCGCTCACTGACGGCATGTCGAAATTCGGCGGCACATGATGCCGTTACCCGGACAAACCGCACGAATCGCCGTTGTCCAAATCGTCCTCGACTTGATGGGATTCAGATCGGTGCTATCCGTTCTCGCAAGCATGCGCAGCGAAGCGCGAACTTGGCTGCGCAGGCCTTGGCGCAACGCATTTCCATATCTGTTGGTTTCTGTGGCGCTGTTTGGCGTGCAGCACGTGGAGAGTATTCGCGCCCGCTTCGCCGATCAGACGATACCCGGCGTGGCCGATTCGAAAGCCTTTTCGCTTGGGATCCGAACGCCATTTTCGCCGCTGGAGCCGCTTTCGAAGGAAATCGTCAATACCCTGACGACTGCAGGTGCCGAGGTCGTACCTACGAGCCATGCGGCCATTTTCGATTTCGATATTGCGATGGACAGCCAGCCTATGGGCCGGCGAACAACCGAACTCTGTCAGCGCGGCTATTTCAAAGCGTTTGGCTTGAGCGCATTGCGCGGCAAGCTGCCCGATGCTGCCGCCAGCAACACCCGAGTACAGGCGGTCATCAGCGAACGCTTCTGGTCGTCGGCATTCGGCCGCGATGAGACCGTCGTCGGTCGTCGCATCAAGGTCAACGACGTCGAGATCGAGATTGCCGCGATCGTCTCTGCACCGTTTGCAGGAATATCTCTCGAAACACAACTTTGGTTGATTAGCGACGACTACACCGATGTGGTTTTGGGCGGGAGCACGAGTGTCGACGGCGCCGAGATTGCAATTGACTATGCCGGAGTCATTCTGCTTTCGAGTGATGCCTCCAGTGCTGAATTGGAAACCCGAATTTCTGCGCTGCAACGCATGCTCGTGGCCAACGGTGATCTTGGTGAAGAGGAACAACTGATTGCGTTGGCCAGTGTCGGCCGGAACCCGGCGCAGGTCCGACAGTGGCATCGAGAAATGCTGCTCGCGCTCACATTTGCGCTGATCATCGCAGCCTTTGCAATCGTGATCGTCACGGTCAATCGAAGTTTTGTCGAACTCGAACGCCTGGATGCGACCAGAACCCAGGTCGCAATCGGGGCCCCGCCCTACTCGGTCGCTGTTGCACGCGTCGTCTTCCTGCTTGGCGCACTCGCGTTTGCCTTTTTCTTGGCTTGGTTCACCTTCTCATTGATCAGCGCCGCACCGGAGAACCACCTCGGCGCGTATGCGCCATGCCTGGCTTTCACATTGAGCGCGATCGCGACCACTTCGCCCGTCATCTTCATCTTCTTGCGCCACGTTGCGAGCAGGCCGCTCAAGACCTTGTCGCGAACGTCGAACGCCTCTTTTGCGGCAATGCTCTTGGCTGTAAACAGCACGGGGCTGGTCATCCTTGCGCTGACGGCTGCGCTCGGTGTGAGTTATCGCGGCAGCGACGCGCGCGACATCGGATTCGACGTGGATGGACTGACCGTGTATTCGATCGATGTGCCTCCCGGCACAAATATGTTCGTGTACCTGAATTTGCCGCAGACGCAGGCGATGATTTCGGCGCTGAATGAAGCGATCCGTGCTGCTGGCGTCAGTACGTTTGCCTGGAGCGTCAGCGCGCCGCTGCGACCGCCGATGTTTTTCGATGAAGCCGGGGTGGAGCTTGAAATCGATCGGCGTCGATTGAATACACGCGTCGTGCCGGTCGGCACTTCAGATCAATTTTTCGACGTACTTGGAGTGTCATTTCTCGCGGGTCGAGCGCGCACCACCAATGATGATGCGATGAACGTCGTCGTCAATCAAAGCTTGTCCCGACTGGTCGCAGACACTCCGGACATGTCGATCAGCCGCACCTTCAAGGCAAAAATTTCTGGCATGGAAGGTTGGCGCGAGTTTCGGATCATCGGCGTCGTACCTGATCTCAATTTCGCGGCAGGCAAGCTGCGCAATGCACCGCACTTCTTTCGTTCGCTGAAGCAAACTGAAGACGCCAAGCTACATCTGGTCGTCGCCGACGAAATTGATCCACAGGCGTTGATGGGACGCCTGCGCGCCATCCCAAATCGTTTCTATCCGGGACTGTTTGTCGTCAATGCCGCCCGCTACGCAGATTTGCAGTCAAGTGCGTCGGCGACAGGTCGAATCCGCGTGGCCGTCGCGTCGTTCATCGCGTTGATGCAAGCGCTGATTTCGGCGTTGGCGACGTTTTCGCTCTGGGCACTGATGATGCGAATGCGTCAGCGCGAGTTTTGCCTGCGCTTGGCACTCGGCGCCAACCCTGCCAGCTTGCGGCGCGATTCCATCGTGCATTCAGCGAAGATCATGGCGGCTTCGGCGCTTGTTGGTGCGCCGCTGCTTTGGCTGATCGTGGCTAAAGTGGATATCGACATTGTTGCGACTACGAGTGCGTGGATCGCCTGCTTCGCTTTCGCGTGGCTTGTGCAAGTCATCGTGATGTCGTTGTGTGCAACCAGCGCATTGA
>JAYUXS010000279.1:0-1560 GCA_043752845.1 Lysobacterales bacterium
CGGTACCGAGCCGGCAGCGATGATCACATTGGTCGCACTCAGCGTTTGCTTCGAACCATCTGCTGCCGTGACTTCGACCTGTCGGTTCGCGAGCAGACGGCCGAAACCGTAGATCGGCGTGACCTTGTTCGCCTTGAACAGCATGGTGATGCCGCCGGTGAACTGCTTGACGATCTTGTCCTTGCGACCGACCATCACGCCGACATCCATCTTCGCGTTGTCCGCGCTGATGCCGTGGTCCTTGAACGAATGCGTCAGGTTATGGAACTGCTTCGACGAATCGAGCATCGCCTTCGACGGAATGCAACCGATGTTCAAGCAGGTGCCACCCAGCGCCGGCTTGCCGTCCTTGCCGATGTAGGCGTCGATACACGCCGTCTTCAACCCCAACTGCGCCGCGCGAATCGCCGCGACATACCCGCCGGGACCGGCACCGATGACGATGACGTCGAATACATGTTGTGCAAGCTCATTGTCGGCCATGGTCTCAGAGTCCGAGCAGCATGCGGTGCGGGTTTTCGAGTTGGTTCTTGATGTCGACCAGGAACAGCACGGCGTCACGGCCGTCGATGATGCGGTGGTCGTAGCTGAGTGCGACGTACATCATCGGTGCGGCGACGACAGCGCCGTTTTCGACGATGGCGCGTTCCTTGATCGCATGCATGCCGAGGATGGCCGACTGCGGGGGATTGACGATGGGCGTCGAGAACAGCGAGCCAAAGGTGCCGCCGTTGGTGATCGTAAAGGTGCCGCCCTGCAGGTCTTCGAGCGCAAGGCCGCCTTCGCGGGCTTTCTTGGCGTAGTTGCCAATGGCTTTTTCGATGTCGGCGAAGCCCATCGTCTCGGCGTCGCGCAGCACCGGCGTGACCAGGCCCTTGTCGGTCGCGACCGCGATCGAGATGTCGCTGTAGCCGTGATAGATCACGTCATTGCCGTCGACCGACGCGTTCACGATCGGGTGACGCTTCAGCGCATCGGCCGCGGCCTTCACGAAGAAGCTCATGAAGCCGAGCTTGACGCCATTTTCCTTCTCGAAGGCTTCGCCATGCGTCTTGCGCATGTCGGACACGGCCTTGAGGTTGATCTCGTTGAACGAGGTCAGCATCGCGATCGAATTCTTCGACTGCATCATGCGTTCGGCGATGCGCGTGCGCATGCGCGTCATCGGCACGCGCTGCTCGCTGCGTGGACCGCTCGGTTTGGCGACGGTTGGCGTTGCCGTGGAATCGCGGTTGGTTACCGCTCCTGCTGGCGGTGCGACTGTGCCGCCACTGCGCATGAAGTTGACCAGGTCTTCCTTCGTGACCTGACCGCCGCGACCACTGCCGGCGACATTCGCCGGATCGATCTGGTTTTCCTCGGCGACACGGCGGCCGGCAGGTGATAGCCCCGTCGTTGCGCCGGTGCCGCTCGAAGCGACCGTAGGAGCGACGGAAGTCGCGATGCTCTTCGCCTCAGCTGGCACCGCAGCCACCGCAACCGCCTCGATGATCGCGATCAGTTCCTGTGACGTAACGGTGTCACCGGTGTTCTTGATGATCTGCTTGAGTACGCCATCGG
>JAYUXS010000280.1:0-3921 GCA_043752845.1 Lysobacterales bacterium
CCCTGCTGCAAGCCGGCGTTGCCGATGAAGCGGAACAGCAACTCGATGCCCTGCCCGCCAACCTCGCGACCGACGACCGCGCGACCCGCGCGCGCTCACAACTCGAATTCGCCAAGGCCCTGCGCGATGCACCGGCAGAAAGCGCGTTGCTGTCCGCGCTCGCCAGCAACGAAAACGATCATCGCGCCCGCTACCTGCTCGGCGTACGACGCCTGATCGCTGGTGACCATGTCGCTGCCGTCGAAGCATTCCTCGAACTGATGCGCCGCGACCGCAAGTTCGACGAAGACCGCGGCCGCAAATCCCTGATCGCCGCCTTCGCCCTCATCGACGACGCCGACCTCGTCAGCCGCACCCGCCGACAAATGGCTGCGCTGATTTTCTGAGGCAAGCCTCTCGGAATAGTCGGAACAGTCCAGACGCCGTCATTCCGGCGGAAGCCGGAATCCAGGAAACAATTTCTTGACCCGCGCCAACCCGCCCGACCAGACTCGCCCCAATAGCCCGACGATTCCGTCGGAGAATTGGCGTTGGGTCGATATGGTTGCCAACTGGCGTGTTTTCGTTGACAGCAAGTCGAGCGCTTCTGCTTTGAAACTCTCATCCAAGCTATTCGAGCTTGTCTCGCGAACTCCGACTTCAGTCGCCGTGGAGCCATAGGGCGGGCACCTCATCACCGCGGCCTTCACGCTGGTAGAAACGAGCTGGCCGAATTCCGTCCTGGAGGCACTGTCGCTTTCGCAAAAAGTCGCGCGCGGCTGGTGCATCACGGGCGACATCGAGGAAGAGCTAGATGCTTGGTCGAACGAGTCCAGCGTTTCTGGTGTCACATCGGTCCATGTTCAACTCGCTCGCGCATCGGCCTCTCAAGAAACACCTCCCAAGTAGCTGATTTTGCGCTTCAGATTTTTCATGTTGGCTGCGGATCGGGGATGATCTACATGCCGAACTGTTTGGCGCGACATGAGAGTTGGCGGACGACGCGCTCGCGATAGCGTTCCCAGATCCACCGGCAACAACCGCAGGCTCATGTCGACAAACTTGTAGCGCGCCATCGTCAGATCCCTTGCTCACCCGCATTCAGGCGAGCAAGATCGGGGCCACTTTTTCTACAACTTCGTTAGGCCATGAAGATCTCGGTAGCTGCGGCTTTAGCCATTCTTGTCATTTCTGCCCCCGTGAAGGGTGACTGCTTGCCGAGCATCGAAGGCTCAATTCAGGCAACTTTCCTCGTCAATTCGTGCCGCATGGTCAAGGCACCAAGGCCTGATAGACGCCCCCTGATTCGACTCTCGGTCTCTGAGCTCAAAGCACGAGCATCACCCGAGCCCGGCGACTCTGCCGAGTCCATTTCGTCCTACGATCATTACGTCGCAATCCTCGGCCAGAAGAGGCACTTATTTGTGGATGCAGCGGGAGGCGCCACATGCGCGGATTTCCCGACGGGCACTGAGCACACGGCGACCATCGAAATCTTGTGCTGTGACACCATCCCGCACAAGGGCATTTGTGCGCTTGCGGGCCCGCTGATTAGGCCTAACTGATCATTCAAGCCAGTCGACGTTGAGGCAGTTATGAAGGGGAACACATGAAAGTGACACGCCTGATCAAGTGCATCGGTGCATCGGGACTCTGCGTGTTCTTGGCCGCGCATTCTCTTGCCTCTGCCGAGCAGTCACCCAGTGAGACCGCCGTTCCGGTCGAACATGCTTCCTTTCATCAACTGGTCTTCGCTGATGAGGACATTGCGGTCTTGAACAACCTCTATCCGCCGAAAGGCGACTCGGGGTTTCACACGCATTACCGTGATCTGTTCGCTGTCGTCATCCAATCGTCGCAATCGAGCGGACAGAGTCCGGGCAAGCCGTTGACTGCGGCGACGTTGTATCCGGCGGGAGCGGCCGCTTACAGCGCCGTAGGTGCCGAGCCTCGTACCCACAGGGTGGTCAACGGCGACAAAAGCGCATACCAGATCATCGTCGTTGAACTGCGCCGCGCGAAACCCTCGGGAAATGCAATCTCGTCGCGCGATGCCGCGCCTCAATACGAGCAGATTTTCGACAACCCACGGATGCGGGCATGGCGGCTGACACTGGCGCCGGGTCAATCTGCGCCTGCGATCTCACAAGGCAACAAGGGCGTCCGCGTGGTCGTGCGCGGTGGATTGCTGACGACGATCACCTCGGGTTTGGCAGACCAACAACTGGCGTTGCGGCCAGCGGATTTTGCGGTCCAGCCAGCTGGTGCAACACGCGCACTCAAGAACAGCGGAACGGAAACCATCGAGCTGGTCGAAATCGAGCTCAAATAGAGCGTCGCGACGCGGCCTGATTCAGGCGTCAGGCGGAGGCCAATCGCTTGGCGATCGCGTCTGCCGAGAGTCCAGGCGAACCCTGCCCTGCGGCTTCGGCTTCGCGAATCAACTGGATCAGCGCCCGATTGAGTGGCGCATCACCGCCATGCTCGGCAGCGAGTCGCACAATTTCGCCGTTGATCCAGTCGATTTCGGTGACGCGGCGCTTGCACAGGTCTTCCCACATCGACGAACGCGCCTGCGCATCGAGCTTGAGCATCGACGCCGCGACCCGCGCGAAGATCGGTGTCGGCAAATCGAGGATGAAGGGAATGAGACGCGGGCCGACCTTGCCGGCCTTCGCGGGTTGGATGCCGGCGCGATCGAGCACACACAAACCTTCGCGCATCAGCCGCGCAACGATGCGTCGATAACCGCGATCGAGCAATTGCTGGCGCAGTGGCAAATCCGACAGCGCATTCACCGGGTTGTTGAGATTGAGCAGCAATTTGCCCCACAGCACCGCCGGCAAATCGGGAGGTGCGGCGGCCGCCAATCCGGCACGGCGCAACATTGCGACGATGTCTTCCGCACCGGGCAATGCTTCGATCATCAATTCGCCGCTGGTGCCACGATGGAAATGCGCAGGCGCTTGCCAGACGACGTTGTACGGCACCATGCCGGCGTAAACGCGCGCTTTCGGCAGCGCCTGTCGCAACACATCGGCGTTGCGCACGCCGTTCTGGAAACTGACGACTGCAAGACCTGCGCCGCTTCCAAAGACTTTCGCCAGTTCCGCCGCTGCCGCAGCGGTATCGGCCGACTTCGTGGTGACCAGGATGAGTTGCCGATCAGCAAGCTGCGAGGCCGTGAGAACAATGCGTACCTCGCGCAGAACAACATCGACACCGTCGTTGTCGCTGACCCGCAATCCAGACTGCGCCGCCGAATCGCGCAATGAAGCGCGCGCCAGCAGCACCACGTCGACACCCGCACGCATCAGCATGCCGCCGAGAAAGGCGCCGATGCTGCCAGCCCCGAAAATGCCGATGCGCATCGCGCGCGGTCAGTAAGCGATCTTGAGCTTGCGGAAGATCGGGGCGAGGAACCACAGCGGCCCGATCAGCAGGAAGAACACGTCGCGGAAGAAGGCCGGTTTCTTGCCTTCGATTTCATGGCCGATGAATTGCGTCACCCAGGCCGCGACCCAGATGCCGGCCATCGTTGGCAGCAACCATGACGGCGGAATCAGCAGAAAGCTCCAGGCCATCAGACCGGAAAGCACGCCCATCGCCAGCGCGAATGGCCACGACAGGCGCAAGTAGTACCCGACGGCGAAGAGAATGCTGCCGATGGCGACATAGGGGTGCACCCACCACAACAGGCCGAGCGTCGAGTAGAGGATCAAGGGCACGCAGAATTTGTGGATGATGCGGTTGGTCGGGTTGCGGTGTGATTCGGCGTATTCCCCGAGCAACTGGTCGACTGGGCGCATGGCGTTCTCCTTTGCGCCGATTATCCCGCGTTGGCGGTCGCACGCAATGCGCTCAGCGCGAGCAGGACGGCGGCACGTTGCAACGGCCAGCCCAGAAAGCCGGCCGTGCCCGCATGCGCGCCACGCGCTCGCT
>JAYUXS010000281.1:0-9009 GCA_043752845.1 Lysobacterales bacterium
GGACTGGTGACGATCGAGGACGTGCTCGAAGAAATTGTCGGCGACATCGATGATGAGCACGACGATGAAAGCAATCCCGATGCGCAGATCCGTTTGCTGCCTGATGGTCGCCACAGTGTCAGTGCATTGACGCCGATCGCCGAGTTCAACAGTGCCTTCGGTTGCGTTTTTTCGGACGAGGAATACGACACTGTCGGTGGCCTCGTCACCTCGAGTTTCGGGCACTTGCCGGAAGTAGGCGAAGACACCGCGATCGGCAAATTCAAGTTTGTGGTCTCGAAGGCAGACGCTCGTCGTGTGCACCAGTTCATCGTGGCGACCGTGGTCGCGTGAGTCTCGTCGCGCGCCTCGCGGTTTGCCTGGCCCTGCTGCTTTGCGGGCTGGTGCGCGCTCAAAGCCCGGATAAAGACAGCGGCGATGCATTGCGGGTTGCGCTGGTCACGGCGGCGCCGGGCGTTATCTACTGGCAGCGATTCGGCCACAACGCGCTGATGGTGCAGAACACCGTGACCGGCGAAGCGCACCTGTACAACTACGGCTTGTTCGATTTCGAGCAGGAAAACTTTCTGCTGAATTTCATGCGCGGACGCATGCTGTACCAGCTCGCGGTGTCGCATCCCGATGACGATATCGCCAACTACACGGCGGAAGGCCGCAGCGTCTACGTGCAGGAACTGAATCTGTTGCCGGAACAACGCTACGCCGTCGCGGAAATGCTGGCGCAGAATGCGCTTCCGGAAAATGCCGAGTACCGCTACGACTACTTCGCGGTGAACTGCTCGACGAAGCTGCGTGACGTGCTTGACGCCGCGCTCGAGGGCAGTCTGCGCAACACCATGATCGCGCGCGCGCGCGGCGAGACCTACCGATCATTGGCGCTCGCATACGCCCGGCCCGAACCTTGGCTCGCGCTCGGTATTGATCTCGGTCTCGGCCCGGCCGCAGATCGCAAGCTCAACTATTGGGATGAATTGTTCCTGCCATTGCGCCTGCGCGATCTGGTGCGCGATATGCAAGTCAGCGACGCGAATGGTGTTCGTGTTCCGCTGGTGAGCCGGGAATGGACGGCGTTCGACGGTCGTCTCGATGATGGCGAGCCGCAAAAGCCGCGCTGGTTCTGGGGCTTCGCGCTTGTCGGTTCAGCGTTCGCGATCGTGCTCAATGGCGCGCTGGGATCTGAACGGAAGGGCTTGCGCGCGACCGCAGCGTTCACGGCTGCCGCCAGCGCCCTGGTGCTCGGTCTCGGCGGCTTGATGCTCGTCGGACTCTGGGCCTGCACCGATCACGCGATCGCCTACGCGAACTTGAATCTGGTGCTGTTCAATCCGCTGTGTCTGCTGTTGGTTTGGCCGTTGTGGTGCATCGGCAAACGGCCGGCGCTGGCTTCATCGTTGACGCGTGGCGTCAGTGCGCTGGTCTTGCTGATTGCGCTCGCCGGACTTTGCTACACGGTCTTGCCCGGGACCCAGCAAGCGAACGCGGCGTGGTTTGCGCTGGTATTGCCGCTGCTCACCGTGTTCGCATGGCGCAGCTGGATGTCGGCGGCACGTTGAGTTTGCTACCCGGGAGCTTGGGCAGGCATGATCGCGCGTCCCCGGAGCAAGCGCATGACCCTGAGCGTCACCACCACCCCGAGCAAGCCGCCCATGGTCGTCAATTGCGTCGCCTACGGTGCGGGCGGCTCGCGGCTGCCGGACATCACGCTCGACCAGATCAGCGATGTCCTGCAGCAGCCGGATGCCTTCGTCTGGGTCGGCTTGCATGAACCCGACGAGCCGCTGCTCGACAAATTGCAGGAAGAGTTCGGCCTGCACGATCTCGCGATCGAGGACGCGCACCACGCGCACCAGCGCCCGAAGATCGAGGTCTACGGCGACTCGTTGTTCATCGTGCTGCATACCGCGCAATTCGTCGGCGGCAAGATCGAGTTCGGCGAAACCCACATCTTCCTCGGCCCCCGCTATCTGCTGACGGTGCGTCATGGCGCGTCGCTGTCGTACTCGCCGGCGCGCGCGCGCTGCGAGAAGGAACCGGAACTGCTCGCGCATGGTCCGAGTTACGGCCTGTATTCGGTGATGGACTTCATCGTCGACAATTTCTTCCCGATCGTGCGCTCGTTTCAGGACGAACTCGCCGAACTCGAAGGCGACATCTTCCAGTCCACCTACAAGCGCGAAACCATTTCGCATCTGTACGAGTTGAAGAAGGAGCTGGTGACGCTGCGGCTCGCGGTTGCGCCGCTGCAGGACATCCTCAACCAGCTCACGCGCTTCCATCCGACCATCATCCGCGAGGAAGTGCGCCTGTACTTCCGCGACGTCTTCGACCACGCCGTGCGCGTCAAGGAAGCCTGCGACACGATGAGCGAAATGCTGACCGCGGCGATGTCGGTGTCGCTCGCGATGGTCACCGTCGGCCAGGGCGAAGTCGTCAAACGCCTCGCCGGCTGGGCCGGCCTGCTCGGTGTGCCCACCTTGATGGCGAGCTGGTACGGCATGAACTTCGACCATATGCCGGAACTGCCCGGCGTCTACAGCTACTGGATCTTCACTGGCGTCACCGTTGCCGTCATCGGTGTCGTCTACGTGATCCTGAAGCGGGCGAAGTGGTTGTAGCTCACATCGTCCCATCCACCGCGACGAGGACGCTTGCAAGCTCGCACGAACCACTGCTAGCTTCGAGCCATGGCACAGATCCGCGCGTATATTTATTGGTATTGCTTTCCCAGCCCTCGGGCGGTGGAAGGCATACCGGTGCGCGACTGACAGCAAGCGACCGAACCTTCGAAAACCGCCAGCAAACCTGGCGGTTTTTTTGTGGCCGCCGGGACCAAGAAACCCCGAGGAGCCCTGCGATGTCGACGTCCCTGAAACTGGTCAGCAACCCGAACATTCCCGCCACCGACGACCTTCGTGTCCGCGCGATCCGTGAACTCGCGCCGCCGGCGCATCTGGTCCGCGAGTATCCGTGCACGACGCGCGCGGCCGAGACGACAGCCGCGGCGCGGACCGAAATCCACCGCGTACTCGACGGCAGCGATGATCGGCTGCTGGTCGTGGTCGGCCCGTGTTCCATCCATGATGCGCAGGCCGCGCGCGAATATGCGGCGCGCCTCGCCGCCGTGCGCGAAAGATTTCGGGACGATCTCGCGATCGTCATGCGCGTCTATTTCGAGAAGCCCCGCACGACCGTCGGCTGGAAAGGCTTGATCAACGACCCGCATCTTGACGACAGCTTCGACATCAACACCGGCCTGCGTCTGGCGCGCCGACTGCTGCTTGAGATCAACGAGCTCGGATTGCCGGCCGCGACCGAGTACCTCGATCTGATCACACCGCAGTACATCGCGGACCTGATCAGCTGGGGCGCGATCGGCGCGCGCACTACCGAGAGCCAGTCGCATCGCCAGCTCGCGTCGGGCCTGTCGTGTCCGGTCGGATTCAAGAACGGCACCGACGGCAATGTCCGGATTGCTGTCGATGCGATCAAGGCTGCAGCAGCACCGCATCATTTCCTCGGCGTCACCAAGGGCGGCCACTCCGCGATTGTTGCGACCGCAGGCAATAGCGACTGCCATCTGATCCTGCGCGGCGGCAAGCAACCGAACTACACGGCGTCCGATGTCGCATTCGCCTGCGCCGAATTGAAGGCCGCAGGTTTGGACGAACGCGTGATGATCGACTGCTCGCACGCGAATTCGAGCAAGCAGTTTGCGAAGCAGCGCGAGGTGGGCGCCGACATCGCCGACCAGCTCGCGGCCGGCGAACGTCGCATCGTCGGCACGATGATCGAAAGCCACCTGTTTGAGGGCCGCCAGGACCTCGTTCCAAGTCAGGCGCTGCGCTACGGCGTGTCGATCACCGATGCCTGTCTGGGCTGGGAACACAGCGTGGCGATGCTCGAAAATCTTGCTGCTGGGGTGCGAGCGCGGCGCGACACTGACCGCTGATCAGTTCGCTTCGTTTGCGACCGCAATGATCTGGTTCAAGCCTTCGCACGCCAACCCGAACGCGAGCTGCGGAGCACGTTTCCACGGATGCGGCTTGGCCCCGCGTTCGCGCCAGTCGAACGACTTCGGCTGGTTGGTCAGGATAAAGCCAACACCTCCATCATCGCCCTCCATGCGGACGGCGAACGGATTGCTGGCGTTGTATTCCTGCGTGCTCATCGGTAGACCAATGACGATGCTGGTGCGATCGTTGACTGCGCGTGGGGAGAGGACGAGCATCGGGTGTCGCGACTTCATCTCGCGTCCAGCCTGAGGATCGAACTGAATCCAGATGATATCGCCGCGTTCGGGGACCCAGCGCGAAACCATCAGCAGAATTCCTTGCCTTTCGGTCGGTCGACCATCACTTCGCCACCATGCAGTTTCGGATCGTAGGCCTTGAGCTTCTGCGCCAGCGTGGTGCGCACAGGACCTCCTTGCAGCTTGACCACGACATCGCCCGCCACGACTTCAACGGTCACGTTCTGTCCGCTGACCATGCGCGCCGCTTTCGCGACCGCGGAGGGAATTCGCACGGCGAGATTATTGCCCCACTTCTGAATTTTCAGTTCCGCCTTGGCGCTCATGTCCGGCCTCCCGCCAGTTGCTTGTGGAATTCTAGGCGCGACTTGCACATGTTTCAACATGTCGAAACAAGGTGGCGGTGATTATTTCAGATGTGCCTTCAGCCAGGCATTCACTTCGTGATGCCACTGCACCGAGTTGTGTGGTTTCAGGATCCAGTGGTTTTCATCGGGGAACATCAGAAACTTCGATTCGACGCCGCGGCGTTGCAAGGCGATGAACAGGCTGATGCCTTGTTCGAGGGGCACTCGGTAGTCGAGGGCACCGTGGATGACGTAGGTGGGGGTCTTGAAGGTCGCGACGTGGTTGACCGGATTGAAGCGGGCGTGGCCTTCAGGGTTGTCGTGGGGCGTGCCTTGCATCTCGCGTTCGAAGAAGCCGAGACTGTCGATGCTGTAGCCGAAGAAGCGGGTGTCGAAGACCGAGCCGTGCGACACGATGCAGTCAAAGCCGTCGCGCCACTGGCTGGCGATCCAGTTGACCATGTAGCCACCATACGAACCGCCGAGGGCGCAGGCTTTGTCGCCGTCGAGCCAAGCGTATTTCGCGGCGGCTGCGGCCATGCCTTTTTTCAGATCCTCCAGTGGCACGCTACCCCAGTGACCGACAATGGCATCCGAGAACTGCTGGCCATAACCGGTTGACCCGTGGAAGTTGATGGCGACGACGGCGTAACCCTGGCCGGCATGGGTTTGCGGATTCCAGCGGTAATGCCAGTCATTGCCGAACGCGCTGTGCGGGCCGCCGTGGATCAGGAAGGCAATCGGATACTTACGGCCCGCTTCGAAGTTCCACGGCTTCACGACATAACCTTCAACGCGCTCGTCGTTCCAGCCTTTGAAGTCGAAGAATTCCGGTGTGCCCATGGTCACACCGGTGAGCTTTTCGGCATTGAAGTTCGTCAGTGGCCGCTCGCCGCCGCGTTTCCCGTCGTGCACGAACAGATGTGCCGGCGACGTCAGCGACTCTCGCGCGAACACGTAGCTGTTTGCGCCCATCGAGAACGCGCTGACATTGCCAGCGCCAGTCAGGTCGCGGACTTTGCCCGACTTCACATCGATCGCGAACAGTGGATGCTCGCCATCCGAGTCGACCAGCGTGTACAGGCTGCGACCATCAGGCGAGACCTGCAGCGAGCCCGCAGATCGATCCCAGTCGGGCGCGATCTTGCGCGTGCTGCCGGTCAGGACATCGCGCGCCATGATCTGGAAGCGGTCGTTCGACATTTCCGACCGCTGCGTCGCACGGTAGTACAGGGTTTTTCCGTCCAGTGAATAACGAGGATGACTGTCGATGGCGTGATTGGCTGCGGTCAGATTCTGCGCCGCGGCTGACGCATCGGCCGGCGCCAGGTAGAGATCGGCATTGATGTTCCAGATCGCTTCCCGACCTTGCACGTTGGCCGAAAAAACCATCGTTCTGCCATCAGGCGACCACGCGTACTCGCTGTCTTCCGGACTGGGCCGCGACAGCACGTGGCCGTCGATGCCCTTGCTGATCCAGGCCGGCTCGGCTTCGGTGGTGCCGTCCGCTTGCACATCAGCCACGAACAACTGGCTGCGACGACCGTCCATCCATGCGTCCCAAAAACGCGCGGGCAATGCGTCGAAGGTCTTGCCGCTGGCTTTGCTCGCGGCGACCTCGTCGAGCCGCTTCTTGCTGCAGGCGAGCGTGTCGCAATCCATGAAGACGTCGAAAGTCAGAGCAACTTGCGACGCGTTGGGCGACAACTGGAAGGTTGTGACCGCGAGCGCGTAGTCGCTGACCTGCATCGCCTCGCCGCCATCCAGCGGCAGCCGCCACAACTGCTGCGAACCCGAACGTGGCGACAGGAAATAGATCGCTCGACCGTCCGCCGACCAGCGTGGGCTGACGGAAGTTTGGCTGTTCGCGGTCAATCGACGCGGCGGCGATAAACCGTCCGCCGGAACCAGCCACAGACTCATCAAGCCCTTGTTTGCCGCGTAGTCGGTTTCGCGCAGCTGGAACACGACTTGTTTTCCATCCGGCGACAGGCGCGGATCGCTGACCCGATCGAGATTGACCAGGTCTTCGACGGTGAAACCGCGGGGCGCGGCGAGGGCTGATCCACAGGCAAGAAGTGCGAATGCGCTGGCCGCAAACAGGTGCATGTTCATTCCCCTCGGAGGTCGCGCGATGGTGTCGCAATGCGGTCGCGACGCGTACGTCGCGACCCTGGTGCGTTATTGCAGGTGAGCCTTCAGCCAGCCATTCACTTCGTTGTGCCACTGCACCGAGTTCTGCGGTTTCAGGATCCAGTGGTTCTCGTCCGGGAAGAACAGGAACTTGGATTCGATGCCCCGACGCTGCAGCGCAGTGAACAGGGCGATGCCTTCCTCGACTGGCACGCGGTAGTCGAGCGCGCCGTGCACGACCAGCATCGGCGTCTTCCAGTTCTTGACGTGATTGACCGGGTTGTGCCGCTCGTAATTTTCCGGCTTCTCGTACGGCGTGCCCTGCATTTCCCATTCGTCGAACCACAACTCTTCGGTGGAATAGCCCATGAAGCGGTTGTCGAAGATCGAGGCGTGCGAGACCAGGCACTTGAAGCCGTCGTTCCAGTTGCCGGCGATCCAGTTGGTCATGTAGCCGCCGTAAGAACCACCGAGGGCGCAGGCGTTCGTGCTGTCCAGCCAGTCGAATTGCGCAGCCGCGGCGGCCAGGCCTTTCTGCAGGTCTTCGAGCGGCTTGCCGCCCCAGTCGCCGGAGATCGCGTCGGTGAATTTCTGGCCGTAACCGGTCGAGCCGTGGAAGTTGATGGCGACGACGGCATAGCCCTGTCCGGTATACGTCTGCGGATTCCAGCGGTAATGCCAGTCGTTGCCGAACGCGCCCTGCGGTCCGCCATGGATCAGGAAGGCGACAGGATATTTCTTGCCGGCTTCGAAGTTCCAGGGTTTGACGACATAGCCTTCGACGCGTTCATCGTTCGCGCCGTTGAACTCGAAGAACTCGGGTGCGCCCATGCTGATGCCGGCAAGCTTGTCGGCATTGAATCGGGTGATCTGCTTCTCGCCAGCGTTCTTCGCATTGCGCGTGAACAGCTGAGCCGGTGATGTCAGCGTATCGCGCGAGATGACGACACCGTTCGCACCGAGCGAGAACGCGCCGATATTGCCCGCGCCGGTGAGGTCGCTGGTCTTGCCGGACCTCACATCGATCGCGAACAGCGGATGTTCGCCATCGGAATCGGCCGTCGCGTAAAGGGTCTTGCCATCGGCTGAGAGTTGCAGCGGACCTGGCGAGTGATCCCAGTCGGCGGCGATGTCGCGGGTCGTGCCGGTGGTGATATCGCGCGCCTTGATCTGAAAACGATCCGCCTCGAATCCCGGGCGGCTCATCGCCAGGTAGTACAGCGTCTTGCCGTCGCGCGAATACAGTGGGTAGCTGTCCCAGGCCGGGTTTGCCGCAGTCAGATTGGCCGGCGCCAGCGAGCCGCTCGCGGGTGCGGTGAACAGATCGAAGTTCGTGCTCCAGGCTTCGGTCTTGCCGGCGATGCGCGCCGCGAACACCAGGGAATTGCCGTCAGCTGCGAAGGTGTATTCGGTTTCGTCGCCGAATGGTTTGGATGGCACGTCGCCATCAATGCCCTTACTGATCCACGCCGGTGCGGCTTCGGCCTTGCCGTCGGTGCCGAGTTCGGCGACGAACAACTGGCTGCGGCGGCCATCCGTCCAGGTATCCCAGTGGCGGATGAAGAGTTTGTCGAAGACCTTGCCGGTGGTCTTCTGCGCAGCAACTTCATCGACGCGCTTCTTCGTGCACTCGAGCGTGTCGCAGTCGGTGAACACTTCAAGGGTCAGCGCCATCTGCGTGCCATCGGGAGACAGCAGGAAGGTGCCGATATCGAGCGGATAGTCGGTGACCTGCATCGCTTCACCGCCATCGAGGGCGAGTTTCCAGACTTGCTGTGAACCCGACCGCGGCGACAGGAAATAGATCGCGCGACCATCGCGCGACCATCGCGGACCGACCGAGGTCTGGCCCTTTGCGGTCAGGCGACGGGGTGCTGCGGATCCGTCGGCGGGCACAAGCCACAAACTCTGCAGGCCCTTGTTCGCGGCGTAATCGGTTTCGCGCAACTGGAAGGCGACCTGGCGCCCGTCCGGCGACAGGCGCGGGTCGGCGACGCGATCGAGGTTGACCAGATCGTTGATGTTGAAGCCGCGCGGTTCGGCAAACGCCGCTCCGCAGGCCAGCAGCGCGAAAGCGCCGGCAGCGGTCGCACTGATGAACGGAACACACTTGAACGCAACACGCATGAACGGACTCCTGATGAGACGAGCCGGCATGGTAGTGACCACCAAGCCCCGCACCAAGCGCTGCGGGACTGGTCGTGGTTGATACGGGCCGGGCATACTGCGCAATCCAGCGCATCCGGGACAGTGCATGAACACATCGGTCAATCCAGCATC
>JAYUXS010000282.1:0-1543 GCA_043752845.1 Lysobacterales bacterium
CCAGCACCGAGAAGGTCAAGCTGCTCGGGTTCCTGCGCCGCACGCACGGCAAGAAAGAGGATTTGGTCGCAACGATCGGGCCTTCACAGATCACGCTCAAGCGCAAACATGTCGGTGAATTGACGGTGTCGAGCGGTGCTGCGAAAGGCAAGACCGTCAACATCGAAGTGCGCCAGAAGCGCACTTACGTCAAGCGCAGCGACGTCGAAGAGCAGCAGGGCCCGGCAATTGTCGACTCCGAGCGCGAAAATGCCTTGAAGCTGCTCGCCGAATCCAGGGCGCGAAATGAATCCGAACAACAACGGCTGAGTGAAATGGATGCGGCGCGTCGCGCCGAGTTCGAGTCGGTCAAGCGTGATCAGGATGATCGCCGTCGTGCCGAAGAAGCCGTGGTTGAGGCAGCCAAGCGCGCCGAAGTCGAAGCGGCGCAGTTGCGCGAGGAAGAAGAATCGCGCGCCGGCAAGAAGAGTCACCACGACGCGCCGAAAAAAGTTGAAGAGAAAGCCGTTGTCGCGCCGCGCAAGGAAGCTCCGAAGGGCAGCGAGCCGCCACATCGGCACAAGGGCGTGAAGGGCAACCATCGCATGACTGTCACCGACGTCGTCGAAGACGACAGCAGCGCCAATCGCTTCGTCGCAGGCGAACTGCATCTGTCCGGTGATCATGCGCGGCGTCCACGCAAGAAGCCGCGTCCGTCGAAGCCGGATTTCCGCTCGAACGATCGCGGCAACAACAGCGGCGTCTCCGGCAGCTTCTCGCGACCGACTGCGCCGATCGTGCGCGAAGTCGCGATCGGTGAATCGATCGTCGTTGCCGATCTTGCGACCAAGCTCGCCGTGAAGGGTGCCGACATCGTCAAGGCGCTGTTCAAGATGGGCGTGATGGTCACCATCAACCAGAGCGTCGATCACGACACCGCCGTGCTCGTCGTCGAAGAACTCGGCCACAAGGCGCTGCGTGCATCGGAAACCGATGCCGAATCGACCCTTGCTGCGCAGTCGGATGCCGAGCAGGGCTTGCGCAGCACGCGTCCGCCGGTCGTGACCATCATGGGCCACGTCGATCACGGCAAGACCTCCTTGCTCGACTACATCCGCCGCACGAAAGTTGCTGCAGGTGAAGCCGGTGGCATCACCCAGCACATCGGCGCATATCACGTCGAAACCGAGAAGGGCGTCATTTCCTTCCTCGATACGCCCGGCCACGCAGCGTTCACGCAGATGCGTGCGCGCGGCGCGAAATTGACCGACATCGTCATTCTCGTCGTCGCCGCCGACAACGGCGTGATGCCGCAGACCATCGAAGCCGTGCAGCACGCACGCGCTGCGAAGGTGCCGCTGATCGTCGCCGTCAACAAGATGGACAAGCCCGGTGCCGATCCTGACCACGTCAAGCAGGGCCTGATCCAGCACGAAGTGGTGCCGGAAGAGTGGGGCGGCGACACGATCTTCGTCCCGGTGTCGGCGAAAACCGGCATGGGCGTCGATGCGCTGCTTGATGCGATCCTGGTGCAGTCGGAAGTGATGGAATTGACCGCCGTGGC
>JAYUXS010000283.1:0-3887 GCA_043752845.1 Lysobacterales bacterium
GCAGGTTTGCCGCTGGTGAACGCGATGGACGTGTATGTCGCCCCGGACTCGAGCCTGGTCCGCGTCGCCACCTTCGGCCGCGGCTTCTTCGAGCTCGCACCGTAAGTCATCTGTTTTTCAGGCACGTCGAAAAAGGGTAGACGCAAGGCTCCCTTTTTTTGTGCGCGATTTCGTGGACGCTCGATCGCGTCGCGGATGCACTGACGGCCTGCAACGTCAAACGCTGCAGGCCGTGCGTGATTATTCGAAGCCGTTCTTGAACAGCTCGATGGTGTTCGATTCGCGGGTAAGCACGACGATGGCGTTGTCGCCACTCGCTGCGACGTAGATGTGCTTGTTGTCATTGCTGGTGGCGATCGCTACCGGACCGTTCATCAAGTTGACCTGACCTTCGCCGTCGAACAGCGTCTGTTGAATGGCGAGATCACCGACCAGGACGCCCGGCGCCGCGACCGTAGCGCGACGGAACACACTGAAGCTGTTGTCCGCGAACCCGGCAACGTAGACCTCACTGGCATCCGGCGCTATCGCGATCGCCTGTGCGCCACCCAGGCCATGCACGCCCGGATCGCCCTTCTTCCATTGCGCACGCCAGGTGAGCGCGCCATTCGCGGCACGATCGAAGATCGCCACACTGTTGCTGGCCTCGGCAGCGACGTAGAGCTGCTGTCCGTCCGGACTGAGCACGAGATCGAAGGCGCCACCGATCCCCTGCACACCAGCCTGACCGTTGCGCTGGCCAGAGACGTAAGACAGGCGACCGTATCCGGCACCGACCGTGTTGTTGCGCTGGAAGGTCACGACTGAATTGCCGAAGCGCGACGCGACATAGACCTGTGCGCCATCACTGCTGCTGGTGATACCGGACGGGCGATCGAGCGCCTGCACTGCGCCACCGGCATCGGTCGCGTCGTTGATGGCATTGGTCTCGGTTTCGAGGAAAGTGAGCGAACCGATGCCGGCGTCGCGCTGGAACACGACCAGCGCATTGGCCGCGGCCCCGGCGACGTATAGGTGCTGATCGTCGGCGCTCAGATGCACGGCGGCAGCACCTTGCAGCGCCGGTCGCGTCTGACTTTGCACGTAGCTCAGGGCGCCGGTGCCGGCATTGCGTGACAACACCACGACCGCACTGGCGTTGCGCGCGGTGGCGTAGACATGGGCACCGTCGGCGCTGACCGCGAGATCGCTTGGACCATCCATCAATGCGCCGGTGAAGCCGGCACTCGCCGCCGTGTAACTGCTGATCAGCGTCAGCTTGCCGGTCGTGGCATTGCGTGCATAGGCAACGATGGTGTCGAGTGATTCGCTCGCCGCGTAGGCATGCAGCCCGTCCGGCGACAACACGACATCGCTCGGCGCCGCCAACACACCGGCCGGCCCCTGGGTTTCTTCGACCGGGAACACCGCCGGATCAAAAGCCGGATCGACGATGTCGCCGAAGGCTTCGACCCGCTGCAGACGCAGCGCGAGCGGCGCAGACAACACGAGACGAAACTGCTCGCGCGGTTCGACAGAGGCATCGGCCAGCACTGGCACACGGATCACGACCTGTGTCGTGCCTGCGGGAATCTGCACGGTGCCATTGCGCGGGCTGTAGTCGGTGCCCGCGGACGCATTCAGATCCTGGGTGGCGTAGGTGAAACTGGTGGCAATCGTCGACGGCCGCGACAATTGCGCGCGGAAGACGAGATCGACCGTGCCTGCACCCGGCTCCAGCACGCGCGTGTCGGGGATGCTCATTTCCGGAACGTCGTCATCGTCGACAATCGTGCCGACCGCGAGATTATCCTGCAGCACGCCCCCGGTCGAACCCGTCAGCAGCAGCGAAAATGTCTCGTTGTTCTCGATCACGCCGTCGCCACACGACTGCACCGTGATCGTTTGCGTCAAGGTCGATGGCGCGACGATGGCGGCACCCGTGTCGCTGATGTAGTCGACACCCGCCGCGCAGGCAGCGGCACCAACGGCAGTGCCATCCTGAGTCGCCCAGTTGACCGTGACCGGGTCGTTGCTGGTCGTATTCAAGGTCAGCGTAAAGACGACCGGACTGGTCCCGGCATTGCCTTCCAGACCTTGGCCGTCGGCGACAACGATGCCGGGACCGGTGCCCGTGTTCTGCGGATCGAGATCGAGGCGCACCGCAACCCCTTCCTCACCCACGGAAGTTTCGGCGGCGAGCCGGGTATCGACGTAAATGCGCACGCCGTCACCTGGACGCGCGTGCCCGTCGGCGCGCGGCTCGACCGAGTCCATCGGAATGCGCAGCGCGAACTGATTGCCGAGATCCGGGTCGCGTCCGATCGTGTAGCGCGCCAGCACGACATCGCTTGGATGGCGGCGCAACTCCAGCAGCGTGCCTTCCGCTGCCGGCGTGCCGAACACGGTGACATTGCCGTAGATGACATGGTCCGGCGCTTCAATCTTGCCGAACACGAGGGCCGGCAGCAGTGACAGCCCGGCGAGCAAACCAAGGACGCGTCGCTTCATGATCAGAGCCCCGTGTACGCGTAGGTTTCGAAGAAGATCCGGATGTCGTCGATACCGTTGCCGTCACGCTCGCCCGCAGCGCCACCGGGTATCGGCGCGCCGTGAATGAAGGTGTCGAGACCGGCATTCGGGTCGTTCAGGAAAGTGCCGCCCGGAATGATGATTACCCACTTGTTGTTCCACACCGAACGCCCGATCAACCGGCTGTCCGACGTGACCTGGGAGTCATCGAAGGGTTCGGCCAGGTGATAGGCACGGAAACGGCCGTAGCGACGCAGATCGGTGCTGGCACCGTTCAAGGTATCCGCGATCGGGTTCCAGTTCGGCTGATCGAGGTCCGAAGCACCGATCGGGAACGGGATCGGTACGGCCTGATCGATGATCTGCCAATGACGCGTGGTGAAGTCGCTCGCTGATGGCGCGCGCAACACGTCGGCGCCGGCCGGGAACAGATAGATGCGCGGATCATCGGCCAGCGGCAGGTTGTCGTAGTTGCCGAACCAGGCACCGACCGAGCGCACGCGCGTCGCGAATTTGCTCGAGTCATATGAACTGTCCTGCGGACCGAGTTCCCAGCCGAAGAAGTTCAGACCGAAGGTGACATTGGTATCGAACTCGATCACCAGACCGGGCTGTGCGCCCGCTGACTCCGGCGCGAACGGTCGCGCCAGGCGCCGGTATTCGGGCACCGACCAGAGATCGGCCACACGCATCGAGTCCAGCTTGGCGCGCCACGCGGCGTCGCCTTCCGGTCCTTCCGGAATGCGGAACAGTTCGCGTCGCAGCGAGAAGCGGTTGGTTTCGACCTGCGGGTTGTTGAAGCCCATCTGCCCCTTGAGCACGTCGAAGTTCAGCTTCATCTGCGCCATGGTGTCGGCGAGGCCCGGCGTGCCCGGTACCGGATTGCCATTCAGGATCTGACCGATGCTGCGCTCGCGCACGATATTGGTCAGGAAGTTCTGGCCGGCCTGCGAGTCGGTACCGAGCAGATTGGTTTCGTAGTCATACGCAGCAGCCGCAAGGTAGACGTAGCGCGCCGCCAGATCGAACGCCGCACGATATTTCTGCAAGGCGTCATTGCGGAAGATGCGGAAGGCCATGTCCTGATAGCGATATTCCTGAACCTCGGCCGCGCCGTTGCGACGGAACGAGGTCTTGCGTTCGAGGATGCGTGTGCCCTCGGCCAAGGTCGCGAAGTAGTCGCCCTGCAATTGCTTCAAGGCTTCGGCACGCGAATAGATTTCCGTCCGCAGCGTCGGCTCGGCACGCACCAGTGCATCGATCTCGCCAGCGACCGAAGAAAACTCGAGTTCGCGGTCGTTGATGGCGGTATTGATGCCGGCCAACTCGGTGACGTCGCCCATCGCGGCATCGACCGAGAGCTGGGTGATGTCCAT
>JAYUXS010000284.1:0-8962 GCA_043752845.1 Lysobacterales bacterium
TTGCTCGCGCTCACGCTGATCGGTTCCGGGTTGCTCGCCATGACCTACTTGCGTCGCAACGCCTGAGTTCCACTCACGGTTGATTCATCGCCAGCGCGCGACTCTCGCCGCTGTAGCCACTCCGGGAACCCCGCATGACATTACGCACCGGTTTGCTGTTCTCCGCATTTTTGCTGTTTTCGACGGCGGTTTGTGCCGGTGACAAAGAGGTGGAGCGCGCGCGAAGCGCCGTCCGCGTGCTGACTGAAATCATGGCGGTGCCGGACAAGCGCGTACCCGCGCATCTGATCGAAAAAGCCGAAGCGATTGCGGTCATCCCCGATGTCGTCAAGGCCGGCCTGGTGCTGGGCGGTCGTCATGGCAAGGGCTTGATCGCGGTGCGTTCCCCCGACGGCACCTGGTCGAACCCGAGTTTCATCAGCGTCAACGGCGGCAGTTTCGGATTTCAGGCCGGCGTGCAATCCACCGACGTGGTGCTGGTATTTCGCTCCAAGCGCGGCGTTGACTCGATCGTCAACGGCAAATTCACCCTCGGCGCCGATGCCGCCGTTGCCGCCGGGCCGGTCGGTCGCAATGCGCAGGCGTCGACTGACGGTCAGTTGAAAGCCGAGATCTACAGCTATTCGCGTTCGCGCGGCCTGTTCGCCGGCGTGGCACTGGATGGTTCGGTGATTTCCATCGATCACGACGCCAATCAGGCGACCTACGGCCGCAACATGACGCCGCGTCGCATCTTCGAAGGTGGCGTCAATGTGGTGCCGGAGTCGGTGGTCGACTTCCGTGACCGTCTTGAGGAATACAGCGCACAGTGAGCGTGGCGGCGGCGCTATCCTTGCCGTCTGGCAAACGCTTCGGAGTAAGTCATGGGCTCGTTCAGTATTGGTCATTGGATCGTGGTGCTGTTGATCGTCGTACTGATCTTCGGCACCAAGAAGCTGCGCAACATGGGTGGCGATCTCGGCAGTGCCGTCAAGGAATTCAAGAAAGGCCTGGCCGATACCGAAGAAACGCCCAAGCTCGAAGCCGACAAGGCAACCGCTGACAAGGTGACTCAGGCGGAACGCGACAAGACGGTCTGATCGCGTTGCGATCTTTTGAGACACGCCCATGTTTGATGTCGGCTTGAGCGAACTGGCCCTGATCGCCGTGGTCGCACTCGTGGTCCTCGGTCCCGAGCGCCTGCCGCGTGCAGCGCGAACGGTTGGTGCAATGTTGCGGCGGCTGCGTTCGAGCTGGACGAATCTGCGCTATGAGATCGACCGTGAAATTGCCGCCGATGAAATCAAACGCAGCCTGCGCGAGACTGAAGCGACGATCCGCAAGGCCAATCCGATTGAGGCCGTGAAGCGGGAATTCGACACGCCGCCGACTGATACGCGCGAGCCATGAGCGGCGCCGAACCCGACATCGAGCTGCCGTTTCTGGCGCATCTGGTCGAGCTGCGTGAACGCCTGTTGCGTGCCGTCGTCGCGGTAATGCTGCTGTTCCTCGCCGGACTGCCGTTCGCCAATCGCATTTACGCGCTGCTGGCGAAACCCTTGCTCGACAAGATGCCTGAAGGCACGCAGATGATCGCGATCGAAGTCGCATCGCCGTTCCTGACGCCGCTCAAGTTGACGTTTTTTCTGGCATTGATCGTGGCCATGCCGTACTTGCTGTTTCAAGCGTGGGCGTTCGTCGCGCCTGGGCTTTACAGGCACGAGCGCAGACTTGCGGTGCCGCTGCTCGCTTCGTCGGTTGCGTTGTTCTACACCGGCTGCGCCTTTGCTTATTTCCTGGTGTTGCCGACGGTGTTCGGTTTCCTGCATGCGGTCGCGCCGGTGGGCGTAGCGGTGATGACCGACATCAGCCAGTACCTCGACTTCGTGCTCGTGCTGTTTCTCGCGTTCGGGTTGTGTTTCGAGGTGCCGGTCGCGGTCGTGATCCTGGTGCTGCTCGGCTGGGTGACAACGCCGCAATTGCGCGAGGCGCGCGCCTACGTCGTGGTCGGTGCCTTTGTCGTTGCCGCAATCCTGACGCCGCCGGATATCGTTTCGCAGCTGCTGCTCGCGATCCCGATGTGCATCCTTTACGAGATCGGCATACTCGCGGCGCGCTGGCTGCCACCCAGGACCGAATCCGTGGATGCCTGAACGCGCAGATGACCAAAAAAACGGCCCCGATTTCCGGGGCCGTTTGCATTTCGACGATGCGGTTGCGAAGCGGCTTACTGCACGACCGGCGGCGGTGCCGGCGGCATCGGTGGATCCATCGGAGGCGCAATCGCCATCGGTACGCTGTCACCGAACGCGGATCGATACGCGAAGTACATCGATAGCGCGCCCAGCAAGGTGCCACCAAGCATCAGCACGATCCAACCAAGGATCGGAATGAAGATCAGCACGAACGCGACAACCATGTACGCGATCCCGATGGCGATGAAGCCGACCAGCAGTGCCGCCAGGTTGGCCATCGAGTAGGCGAGGCTTTCCTTCATCGCCGCAATCGGTTCAACCCCATCCAGCATGACGCGCGGAATCGCGAAATAGACGAGGAAGGCCACGCCGACCATGATCACGATCGCGACCAGCGCGAACACCACCATGCCGATGCCGGCCCCGGCGCCCATCGCATTTCCGCCACCTGACGCGGCAGCCATGATGGCGCCGCCGACAAATACGAACCCGAGAATGGCCAGCACGACACCCGCGGCGACCGAGGGCAGGCACAGCATGATCATCTGGCCGATCTTGCCGGGTTGCTGGAACGCGATGAAGAGATGCTGGATGTCGGCCTTGCGGCCCTGATCTTCCTCACGCGCGGCATAGACGAATCCGCCATAGAGCGCCGGGCCGAGAATCAACACGGTCAGCCCGCCCAGCACTGGAATCACGCCGATGATGGCCATGATCAGGGCCATAACGACGAAGACGCCCGGATTCTTCATCGCCAAATGGAAAGCCGATGTAAACCAGCCGAATACGTCGCCGATCTCGAGTTTCTTGCCACTCATGCTTTTATCCCCGTAGCCCGCGCGGGTTGCGCGCGGCGAAGCATAGCCTCAAGCCCAACGCGTCGCAGCATGTGCCGATTCGCGCCGCCCGCGACGCCAAGCCAGTGCCTCTAGATCAGTGCCGCTAGAATCAGCGCATGCTTGAAATCAACAGCCACATCCAGATTGCCGACAACGAACTCGACGAACGCTTCGTGCGTGCGTCCGGTCCGGGCGGACAAAACGTCAACAAGGTTTCGACCGCGGTCGAATTGCGTTTCGACGCGCGTGCTTCGAGTGCATTGCCGGAAACCGTGCGCACCCGGCTGCTGGCGCGGCGTGACCGACGCATCACCGCTGACGGCGTCATCGTGATCCAGGCGAATCGCTTTCGCACCCAGGACCGTAATCGCGAGGACGCGCGCGACCGGCTCGCTGACCTGATCCGCGCCGCCACCATCGTGCCGAAAGCGCGCATTGCGACCAAGCCATCGCGTGCCTCGAAAGAGCGTCGGCTCGACGCGAAGAAAACGCGCGGCAGTATCAAGCGTGTGCGCAGCACGCGCGTGGATCACGACGCATGACGCGCCCGCCGGTTGTCGAGCCCCTGCCGCCGAAGGCGCCGCATCGGTATCCGAGCGTCGTGCGCTGGTTTGCGAAAGTCTGGTTGCGCTATCTCGGCTGGCGACTGGTCGGGCAGTTCCCGAACGAGTCGCAGGTACTGTTTCTCGCGGCACCACATTCCTCGGCCTGGGACGCGCTGTATGGGTTGTTGATCAAGGTCGCGGCCGGTGTCGATATCCGCTTCATGGCCAAGCGGGAAGCGTTCTGGTTTCCGCTCGGACTGCTGCTGCGCGCACTCGGCGCGATTCCGGTCGACCGGCGTGCCGCGCACGGCGTCGTCGGTGAAACCGTCGAGGGCTTTCGCACCAACCCGAACGCCTGGTTCCTGCTCGCGCCGGAAGGCACGCGCAAGGCGGTGCAGAAATGGAAGTCGGGCTTCTGGCATATCGCGCGCAAGGCGAAGGTTCCGGTGTGCTGCATCTACATCCACTATCCGGACAAGGTGTTCGGCGTTGGCGAGATGTTCACGATGACCGAAGACATGGACGCCGACATGGCGCGCATTCGTGCCTGGTACGCGCCCTACATCGGCAAGCACCGCGGCATTTGATGTTGGCGCTGGACGTGCATGTCGACGCTTTCTCGACATCGAGACTGATTTGCTTCGCGCATCAATTATGGAGATGACCATGCTCAATGTCGGCGACTGCATGCCCGAATTCGACCTCAAGTCCGACCGTGGCGAGCGGGTCTCGCTGAAGTCGCTGAAAGGCGCGCGCACGGTCATCTACTTTTATCCCAAGGACGACACGCCCGGTTGCACCACCGAGGCCTGCGCTTTCCGTGATGCGCTGCCGAAGTTCGATTCAGCCAAGGTGCGCGTCTATGGCGTCAGCGCCGATGACGAAAAGCGTCACGCCAAGTTCGCCGCAAAATACGATCTCAACTTTCCGCTGATCGCCGATCCGGAACATGTGCTGATCAAGGGCTTCGGCGTCTGGGTCGAGAAATCCCTGTACGGCCGCAAATACATGGGCATCGCGCGCGCCAGCTTCGTCATCGACGGTAACGGCAAGGTTGAAAAGGTCTGGGACAAGGTCAAACCCGCCACCCACGCCGACGAAGTGCTCGCGTATCTGGGTGGCCCCGACGCGTCAGCAAGAACCGCGGCACCGGCCAAGAAGGCCGCGGCAGTGAAGAACGTGGCGCCTGCGAAGAAAGTGGCTGCAAAGAAGCCTGCAGCGCGGCGTTGAATTGCGCCGCTGTCAGGCCTCGACGGCGTCCTTGAGCAGTTCCGCTGCCCACTGATTGAGACTCTTGCCTGCGATTTGCGCGGCGACCATGGCTTTGCCGTGAACGTCCGAAGTTACGCGCAACAACAGCTTTCCCGACGCGGGTCTTTCGGGCTTGATGTCTTGCGCTTTGCACTCGCTCAAGTAGTCGTCCATTGCGCGCTTGAACGCCGAACGCAACGCAGTCACGGTGGTGCCGTGGAAGCTGATGATCGAACGCACACCGAGAATTCGGCCGACGAAAATGTTGTCGCGATCATCAAATTCGATGCGTGCGGTATAGGTCTTGTACGTCATCGTGTTCATGGTTTTACTCCGGCACGTTCAAGCAGTTCACGCGTTTCCTCAAACTGATAGCGCTTTGCTTCCTTGCCTGGGTGCGGACGATGGCAACGCCACTGGACACCATTCAAGTCGATCTTCACGCGTGATCCCTCGCGTTCCGTGACTGTTCCGCCCAAGGACTTGATCAATCCTTCGACATCGGCGAAAGCCAGCGATGCCGACGTCGGCTGCGCAAAGATGGCGGAAAGGATCTTGTGTTGCTTCGAATTCACTGATTGGATGATATCGCTACCTGATATCACTTGGGAAGCGCCGACAGCCGACGCGAGATTGGGCAGCTAACGCTCCGAATGCCCCGACTCGAACCAGTCGCGGCGGGTGAACAGGCCGGGCTTGATCAGGTCGATGAAGGCGCGCGCTTGCGGGCTCAGGTATTTTCCGCGGCGCATGACGACGCCGTAGCTGCGTTGCGGGAAGAACTGGCGCATGTTGCGCACTTCCAGGCGGTCCTCGGGTTTCAGGCAGATGCCGGTCACGATCGATATGCCGAGGCCCATCGAGACGTATTGCTTGATCACTTCCCAGCCGCCGACCTCGATTGCGACGTGGTACGGCACGCGCGCCTGCTGGAAGATCAGATCCACCAGGCGATAGGTGGTCAGTCGTCGTGGCGGCAGGATCAGGCCATACGGACTGAGATCATCGAGCTTGATTTCTTGCTTTGCCGCGAGCGGATGATTCGGCGGCGTGATCAGCATCGGGTCGAACTGGTACACCGATTCGTAGACCAGATCATTCGGTACATCAAGCATCGAACCCACAGCGAAGTCGGCGCTGTCCGAGCGCAGCATGGTCAGGCCATCGCTGCCGGTGACGTTGTGCAGATGCAGGCGCACTTTCGGATAGCGCTCGCGAAATGCCTGCACCAGGTTCGGCAACAGGTACTGGATGGTCGACGTGCCGGCGGCGATATTGAGTTCGCCGGCATCGAGCCCGACCAGCTTGCCGCGGAATGCGTCGTCGAGTCCGTCCAGTCCCTCGATCAGCGGCAGGGCGATGTCGTAGAGCATCTGGCCCTCGCGCGTCAGTTGCACGCGACGGTTGCCGCGATCGATCAGATGCGTACCGAGTTCCCGTTCCAGCGCGCCGATCTGCAGGCTGATCGAAGGCTGGCTGAGGAACAGCGCTTCGGCGGCGCGCGAAAAGGTGCCGAGCTTCGCGCTCATGCAGAAAGCACGTAGCTGCTTCAGACGATTGCCCTTGTAGTAGAAGCGGGATTCTCCTTCGCCCTTGCGTTTTCGGCGCTTCGGCAGGCTCGTGGCAGGAGCGTTTCCATCTGAAACAGACGCAGTAATCGAACGCATGTTCGTTTTTAGGAATGGCATTTCAATGCCTTGAGAGCGTTTTGACAGTGTCAATACATCGCATTAAAACATCGACTTTGTCAAACCGCCCGTGCAGGGCGTAGCTTCGGTGTGTCGGTGCCGCGTGGAGGGCGCGAACACCGGCTCAGCAATCAGGCAAGGAATCGTATGGCCGCGTCCGCTGCAGCAGCTCCCTTCGTCCATGTCAGCGCCGCGCTGAGCGCGTCGCAAGCCAGCGTGTTGAGCGCTGATGCTCTGGCCTTGCTGGCCGAACTGCATCGCCGCTTCGACCCGACCCGACAGGCCCTGCTCGCCGCCCGCGCAACACGCCAGGCGCGATTCGATGCTGGCGAGTTGCCGGATTTCCTGCCCGAGACCCAATCCATTCGCGATGGCGACTGGCGCGTGGCCGAGATCCCCGAGTCGATCCGCGATCGCCGCATCGAAATCACCGGCCCGGTCGATCGCAAGATGATCATCAACGCGCTGAATTCTGGCGCGAAAGTCTTCATGGCCGACTTCGAGGACTCCTCCAGCCCGACCTTCGAGGCGATGCTCGACGGCCAGTTCAATCTGCGCGACGCTGTCGCTGGCGCCATCACCTACACCTCGCCCGAGGGCAAGCATTACGCACTCAAACCCGAATCGAAGACGGTGCTGATGGTGCGTCCGCGCGGCTGGCATCTCGACGAAAAGCATGTCGCGGTCGATGACGCGCGCATCAGCGGATCGCTGTTCGATGTGGCGCTGTTCGCCTTGCACAACGCGACGAGGCTTGCGGCCAAGGGCCTCGGCCCGTTCTTCTACCTGCCGAAACTGCAGAGCCATCAGGAAGCGGCATTGTGGGACGAAGTGATGAGCTTCGTCGAGGTGCGCCTCGGTCTGCCGATCGGCACGATGAAGGCGACGGTGTTGATCGAAACCCTGCCGGCCGTATTCGAAATGGACGAGATCCTGCACGCGCTGCGCGGTCGCATCGTCGGGCTGAACTGCGGGCGCTGGGACTACATCTTCAGTTACCTGAAAACCTTCCGTGCGCATCCTGACCGCGTGCTGCCGGAACGCACGCAGATCGGCATGACCGCGCCGTTTCTGAAGGCTTATTCGGAGTGGCTGATCCGTGTCTGTCATCGCCGCGGTGCGTTCGCGATGGGCGGCATGGCTGCGCAAATCCCGATCAGCAACAACCCGGATGCGAACGAAGCCGCGATGGCCAAGGTGCGCGCCGACAAGTTGCGCGAGGTGACAGCGGGTCATGACGGCACCTGGGTAGCGCATCCGGGGCTGATTCCGATTGCGCGCGATATTTTCGATGCGCACATGTCGACCCCGAATCAGATGCACGTGGCGCGCGCCGATGTGACCGTGACGCGCGATGCCCTGATCACACCGAGCACCGGCACGATCACTCGGGCCGGATTTCTCAACAACATCGATGTCTGCGTGCGCTATGTCGCCGCCTGGCTCGACGGCCTTGGTTGTGTGCCCATCCACAACCTGATGGAAGACGCCGCGACCGCCGAGATTTCACGTGCACAGCTGTGGCAATGGCTGCATGTCGGCGGACAGCAGTTCGATGACGGCAGCACGCTTGATTTCGCCGAGTTCGACAGCGCCATCGCCACCATCGGCAGCCGCGTCAATCCGACCGGATTGCCCGGAGAGCAAAAGTTCGACGAAGCCACGCGACTGTTGTCCGAGTGGACGCATAGCGACGCGCTGGTCGAGTTTTTAACTTTGCCTTGTTACGAGCGACTTGCCTGAAGTCTTTCTCCTCTCTCCCCCGAACCACCCCGTCCTCCCCGACGATCAAACCGCAAGAGGTAGACCATGAAGACGACGCTTCCCACCGCTGAACAGATCAAACTCGACTGGGCCAACAATCCGCGTTGGGCCGGCATCACCCGCGGCTATAGCGCTGACGACGTGGTACGCCTGCGTGGCAGCGTGCATGTCGAGCACACGCTTGCCAAGCGCGGCGCCGAGAAGCTCTGGCATTACCTGCATACCGAGCCGTTCGTGAATGCGCTCGGCGCGATGACCGGCAACCAGGCGATGCAGCAGGTCAAGGCTGGCCTCAAGGCGATCTATCTGTCCGGCTGGCAGGTCGCGGCCGACGCCAACACCGCTGGCAGCATGTATCCCGACCAGTCGCTGTATCCGGTCGATTCAGTGCCAGACGTCGTTCGCCGCATCAACAACACGCTGTTGCGCGCCGACCAGATCCATCACGCCGAAGGCCGCGACGACATCGACTGGCTGCAGCCGATCGTCGCCGACGCCGAGGCCGGATTCGGCGGCGTGCTGAACGCATTCGAATTGATGAAGGCAATGATCGACGCGGGCGCGGCCGGCGTGCACTTCGAGGATCAGCTCGCCAGCGTCAAAAAGTGCGGCCATATGGGGGGAAAGGTGCTGGTGCCCACCCAGGAAAACGTACAGAAGCTGATCGCAGCGCGGCTGGCTGCGGACGTCATGGGCGTGCC
>JAYUXS010000285.1:0-1530 GCA_043752845.1 Lysobacterales bacterium
CGAAAGGCTGCGCGTGCGACTGTAGGAGCGGTGGAAGCCGCGATGCTTTGTCCGCGGTCGTCAACGGCAACATCGGCGCGCGTGGCATGGGTTGCAGCGCGGTGTCGATGCTGGTTGTGATCGCGCCCAGGTGCGCTCCTACAAACGCGGTGATGGCGGGGTTGCGCGGCAAATTGATTTTCGGCCAATGCGCCGGCAGACGCAGCGGACGTTGTGCGGCGGGCAGTTGCTTCGCCGGTGCCAACAGCGCTTCGAGTTGTGCGTAGCGCACAGGCACGCCGGCAGCGACCAGCGCAGCAATTGCAGCGAGTGTGACTTCGATGCCCGCGCCTTTGCGGTCGAGACTGACCACCAATGCTTCGCGCTCGCCGAGGATGCCGCGGATCGCGCGCCCGAAGGTGCCGCCGGGTCCGTGTTCGATGAAGATGCGCACGCCGTCTTCCCAAGCCTGCAGCACTACCGGGCGCAAATCCAGTGTGCGATCAGCTTGCGCGAGAATCGCGCGCGCGCAGGTTTCGCGATCCGGCAGGTAGCTGCGACCCAGCGCGTTCGAATAGATGCGACCGTGACGCGGCGATGACGTCTCGCGTCGATGCAAGTCGAGCCATGCGCCTTCGACTGCGGACAACTCCGGCACATGCACGGCAAGCGGATAGATCAGTTGCAGACAGCGCGCGCGGCCGATGCGTTCGACGACGATTTCGCAGCCGTTTTCGTCACCGGCAATCAAGGCATCGGCATCGCCGTTGATGATCGCCAGATGCACATGTTCGACGCCCTCGAGTGCAGCGCGTACTTCATCGATCGGCGCGAGAACAGTCCAGCTCGCCCACTGCACCGGACGTTGCCAAAGCGCTTGCACACTGCGGAATTCGCCACCGAGCAGATCGGTGACCAGACCGCTCGCGGCCATCTCGTCCATCAACGCGTCGGGATCGTTCCAGACGCCGGCGGCGACGAGGGCATTGGTCTCGCCCGAGGAATAGCCGAGCCAGGCATCTGCGTGCAGACCGAGCACGTCCTCGCTCAATGCCAGATGCAGCTGCGCCAGTGCCGACGCGCCCCACAACTGCTGCAAGGCCGTGGGTTGCGACGCCGCCGGGTCGTAAGCCCAATCCAGCGCGACGGCAAGCTTGTGGCTGCGCTCGGCCAACGTGTTCAACAGTTGCGGCAACTGCGTGACCAGATCGCGACCCATATCGGCATAGGCGGCACCTGCGCCTGCAAACGCAAACGCGATCTGCCCAGCGAGCGGCGCATCGCGATAATGCACTGCTTGCCCCGCGGGTGCGCCGGTTTGCAGGTGCGCAAGTGCGCGCTCACGCACGGCATCGAGTTCGCTGTCGCGCGCGACCAGCACGAGCCGCGCCGGGCCGGCATCGCTCGTTCGATTCGACTGCAGCGCCGCGATCACCGAGGCCTTGTCGCTGCCCGAATACACATGCAGTCGCGGCGGCGGTTTTTCGCTGCGACGCGGCTCTGTCATCGCTTCACGGAGGACGAAGGCAGCCGAACCCGGCAGTGGGATGT
>JAYUXS010000286.1:0-1529 GCA_043752845.1 Lysobacterales bacterium
TCCAGCTTCAGTGCTTGCAGCAGTCCATTCATTGCTCAATCTCCACGTAGTGCTTGAATCAACTCGATGCGCGCGGCCCGGCGCGCCGGCACCCAACTGGCGAGCGCAGCAGTCGCCAACATGGCCAGCGCGGCTGCGAGATAAGCCGCAGGGTCGGCGACCTGCAGATCGGCGATCGCCTTGGTCATCGCCTGCATCAGTCCGAACGCCGCCACCAGCCCGATCGCGGCGCCGAGCGCGATACGCACGCCAAATTCGCTGCTGCGTTGCGACACCACGAGCGCAAGACTGCCGATCAGGCCGACGGCCGTCCGCAACAACGCGCAGATCGCAAATGTCGCCAGGGTGATGTTCATGCCGCGTCGTCCGGCGAGATTGGCATCGATGCGCTCATTGAGCGTCAACACGTCGAACAGCGCGATATCCGCATCCATGGCCCGCACCGCCTTGCGCAGTGCCGCCACAATCAATGTGGGATCGCCTTCGCTGCGCAGCACCACGCCAAGATTGGTCGATGGCCGTTGTGCCTGGGCGACATAGATCACCGGATGGTCCGGGTCGCTGTGGCGTGCGATCAAACGCACATTCGCGACCACGCCGACAACGGTCAGCGGCGTGTCGGTGAAACCTCTGCAGGTCTTCGGCGACACGGCCCGGTTTCAACAACGCGATCGCGGTCGCATGGACTCGACCACGCGCATCTTCCGTCAATTCTTCGGCATCGAACGCGAACGGCACATACGCCTGCGTCGTCGGACTGACGACTTCATCGCCATCGAGCCAGATGCGACCGAGTTGCGGCTGCACGCCGAGCACCTGGAACAGCGACGATGTGGCACGGCGTGCCTCGATGCGTTCCGCTTGCTCGGCGCCAGTGAGATTCAAGCCGACACGGTGCGACAAGGCCATCGCCTCGATCGATTCGGCATCGCGATGCTCGCTGTATTCGAGCACCGACAAGCCGGCGGAAAAATATCCAGGGCGCGCGAGCAAACTGCGCAGCGCTTCCCGCAGATCGCGAATCGTCGAAGTCATTGACTCAGTCCTCCCGCAAGCGTTGTTGGGTAGTCGCGCGCATCACTCGCTCCGCAGGCAGACCATTGGGTCGACGCGCGAAGCGCGCCAGGCTGGCGCGAAACAGGCCACCAGCGCAGCGGTCGACAGGGCCAGGGTGACGACTGCAAAGGTCAGCGGGTCGAGCGCCGAAACGCCGAACAATTGCGCCGCGATCACCCGACCGCTGATCACCGCAATGGCGAGGCCGAGGCCGAGGCCGATCACCAGCAAGCGGGCGCCCTGCGAAAACACCAGACGCATCACGTCAGACTGTTGCGCGCCGATCGCGATGCGCAGACCGATTTCACTGATGCGCCGCCCGACCAGGAATGCGAGCACCGCATACAACCCGATTGCGGCAAGCAGCAGCGCGATCACCGCAAAGGTCGCGACCAGCACCAGCGGCGCGCGGCGAATGCCGAGCGAGTCGTCAATGCGCGAACTTAGCGTCGCTAGATTGAATGCGGCCAAGC
>JAYUXS010000287.1:0-8955 GCA_043752845.1 Lysobacterales bacterium
TTTGCAGAATGAGCCATTTCATCACTTTTCCACCTTGACCTTGTCGGCCGGCGGCGTGAAGAGCAGGCGATTGGGGTTCTTGCGTATTTCACGCGAGAACTCGTTGAAGTGACGGCTCGACGATTCGAGATTGTGGGCGATGGCGTCGACGCGACGTGCGAGCGATCCGGTGATCTGGGCGAGATCAGCGATGGCGTCGCGCAATGCCGGGCGATTCTCGCTGGCAATCGCATTCGCCTCGACCATCAGCGCATCGAGCTTCTGCTGGGTGGCACGCAATTCGCTGGTCAATTCGCGGGCATTTCCGGCGGTGGCGGCGAGCTCCTCGAGGGTCGTCGCGACATTTTCGCGATTGCGCTCGGACAACACCTGGTTCATCGCCGCGGACGCCTGATTCAGTCGCGACAGCAGCAACTTGGCTTCGGCGAGCAAGGCGGGCGCAGCCGATTCGAGTTCGCTGCCGATGCGATCGACCCGCGTTTGCAGCGATTCGACCATCGGCCGGATGCGATCACGGCTGAGCGCGGTAACTTCGCCGGCGAGTTCGTTCATGGCCGCGAACAGATCACCGCCGCCCTGAGACTTGAGTTCGTCGCCGGGCTTGAGCATCTGCACGGCGTCGCCTTCGCTGATCGCGATCGAGATATCCGCCAGCAATCCGGTCGACGCCAGCTTGGCCACGGAGTCCCGGGGGATTGGCCAATCACCGCGGATCGCCAGATCCACCCGGTAGCGAGTGTGGTTGGCACGACGCTCCGGTGTGATGGCACTGACATGGCCAATGCGAAATCCTTCGTAGAACACCGGTGCGCCGGAGGCGAGTCCGGTGACATTGTCGTAGTGCGCAAGATAGCCGTCCTCACCGGTGCGTGTGCCGGTAATGCGGAGCAGCGTCAGGAACAGCAAGGTCAGGGCCGCCACAACCACGCCGCCGACCAGGGTGTAATTCATCGTGTCGCGTTTCATCGGTCGCATTATGCCGATGCTTGGCGTCCATGACGAAGGTCATCGTGTACTGGTGACTTCCGGCACTAAATCACCGGGGCCTCCGGCTGCGACGCTGCGCACCTTGAAATGGTGGGCCAGAGGGGCCTGTTCGCGGGCGTCAGAGGCCGGCGCATGCAGCGAAACTGCTACCCTAGTCGCCTTTTCGTATCAGGAAATTTTGGATGAATCTGGATATCGAACGCACCCGCTTCAACATGGTGGAGCAACAGGTGCGGCCTTGGGATGTCGTTGATCCGCGGGTGCTGGATGCGTTGATCCGCGTTCGCCGCGAAGATTTCGTGCCGACGGCGCATCGCGCCGTTGCGTTCGCCGATATCGAGTTGCCGCTGGGCCACGGCGAATTCATGATGAAGCCTGTCGTGGAAGGTCGCTTGCTGCAGTCGCTTGACGTTCAGAACGGCGACAGCGTACTTGAGGTTGGTACCGGCTCCGGATTTCTCACCGCCTGTCTCGGCCTCCTCGCGCGCGATGTCACCAGTATTGAAATCCGTGACGAATTTGCCGCCGCCGCTGAACAGAAGCTGCAGTCTGCCGGAATCGCGAATGCGCGGGTCGTGGTCGCCGATGCCTTGAGCGGGTTTTCGCCGCATCGGACGTTTGACGTGATCGCAGTGACGGGTGCCGTCCACCGCGAACCCGATGTGCTGCGTACCTTGCTCGGTATGGGTGGTCGCTTGTTCCTGGTGCGCGGCGATTCTCCGGCGATGTCCGCCGTGCTCATCACGCGTCTCGGCGCTTCCGAATTCAGCGAAACCAGTCTGTTTGAAACCGATCTGCCGTATTTGACACATGCGGCTCCGCCAAAGCGTTTTGTGCTTTGAGCGCAACCAACAAGCAACGAGGAAAGCGCCATGTCCCAACGATTCGTAATTCGCCCGGGTGCTCGCCTGAGTGCACTGGCACTGGCCGTCGCGGGTTTTGCCTCCGCCTCCGTCTCTGGCGCCGATCTGATTGAAATCTATGATCGCGCGCGCGCCAGCGACCCGCAGCTGGCCGCCGTCGAGGCCGCACGACTGGGTGCCCAGCAGGGGATTCCGCTGGCACGATCGGCTTTGTTGCCGCAGGTCAGCGCGAGCTACACCCAGAGCCGTTCAGGATTCGAAGGTACGACGCGCAATCCGATCACGGATATCGACGAAACGTTCAGCACCACGAGCCGCAACAGCAGCAAGGGCTTGAATCTGCAGCAATCGATTTACGACCATAGCGACTACATGAACCTGCGCGCCGCCCGCGCCCAGGCTGCACGTGGCGATGCCGATTACGATGCCGCCAATGACGCGTTGCTGGTGCGCGTAGCCGAAGCGTATTTCGCGGTGCTGACCGCGCAAACCAACCTGACTTCAGCCGAAGCCGAGGAAAAAGCCGTTGGCCGCCAGCTTGAACAAGCGGATCAGCGATTCGAAGTCGGCCTTACCGCCATTACTGACGTGCACGAAGCGCGCGCGCGTCACGATGGCGCACGTGCTGCGGTGATCCTGGCGCGCAATACGTTGGACGACGCATTCGAGGGCCTGATCGAACTCACCGGCGAATCGGTGACGTCGATCAAACCCTTGAAGACCGAGATCGCGCTGTCGATGCCGCAGCCGGACGACGTCGAGCGCTGGGTGGATACCGCAATCGGCAACAATCCCTCGCTGGCTTCAGCGCAGAAGTCGGTCGATGCCGCAGGCCATTCGATGAAGGCGGTATGGTCGGGACATTTGCCGACGCTCGGCCTGAGTGGCAACTATTCCGACCAGACCTCGGGTGGTGACGTCGGGCCGTTCCAGGCGCGTGATCCGGTCAGCGACTCGTTCTCGTTGAGCTTGAACGTGCCGCTGTTTTCGGGCGGTGCCACCAATGCCCGCTACAAACAGGCCATTTACGACCGTGACGCAGCGCAAGACCGCATGGAGCAACAGCGCCGCGCACTCGTGCGGCAGACCCGCGGCGCGTTCCGCGGTGTGGCCGCGGGCATCAGCGAGGTCGAGGCACGCAAACAGGCGCTGGTATCGGCGCGCAGTGCCCTCGAAGCGACCGAGGCAGGATTTGAAGTCGGCACCCGCACCATCGTCGACGTGCTGCTCAGTCAGCAGCAACTGTTCGCTGCCGAACGCGAATCGGCGCGCGCGCGGCACAACTACATTCTCGCGAACCTGCGCCTGAAGCAGGCCGCCGGCACCATCGACGTGGCCGATCTGAAAGCCGTCAACGCCATGCTCGAGTGATCCAAACTCCCGGATGGGCTTGAAAAGGCGCCTTCGGGTGCCTTTTTTATTGGTGCCGGCACAATCGTGGGCGCTCAACGCATCAGCCACCGTTCCATGTTTATGTGCCGTTGGTCGGATCGATTCTAGATACAAATGTTTACCTTTGCGATTTGTTGCAGTCGTGACACAATGTCACCTGATTTGACGCACCGAATTCAAATTCGGGCATTCCACACAACGCTCAGGGCTTCCGCGCGGTTTTCGCCGCCGCGGTCTTTTATCCAATTGGCTGATCTGGTTTTGGGGCTCAAGGTTCATGAACGTAATCACTTCTCAACGCGGCGTGACTTTGCTTGAACTGCTGGTCGCTGTCGCAGTTCTGGCGATCGCCGCATCGATTGCCGCGCCGAGTTTCAGCGACACCATCCGCAATCAGCGCCTGTCCTCGCGTAGCTATGCCTTGCAGCAGGATCTGGCGTTCGCCCGGGCCGAGGCGGTGAAGTTGCAGGGAAATGTCACGTTGGCGGCCAAGCGCGGCGGCATGACGAATGGCTGGGTGGTGTTCGAGGATATTGATGCCGACGAAACCATGGATCGCGACGAACGCCTGCTGCGTGAGCAGGATGAAATGAGCGGTGGCTACACCATGGATGCCGCCACCGGCAATGGCGATCCGAAATCCGGCGTCGGCTTCGATCGACGTGGTGCTCTGGTAGGTCGCGGCACGCTGGCCGTGCTGATCTGCGCGCCCGGCTGGAATGCCAGCAAGGACGTAAGCCACGCCCGCAACCTGCGCATCGCCGGCAATGGTCGCGCCGAGTCCGCCAAGGGCAAGGGTTCGCATCGCGGGCTGAGTTGCCGATGAGCGCCGTCGTCCATCATTGTCGCGCCCGCGGATTCACGCTGCTTGAAGCCTTGATCGCGTTGCTGGTGCTGACCATCGGCCTGCTTGGTGCTGCAGGCATGCTGCTGTCTTCGGTGCGCAACAGCCACAATTCCTATCTGCGTTCGCAAGCCAGTTTCATCGCCGACTCGCTTATCGAAAGGATGCGCGCGAACCCGCTCGGGATCTGGCGTGGCCAGTACAACGGCAATCTCAATGCCGCCACACCGGCAGCGCCCACGTGTGCCAGCACCGGCTGCACGCCGACCCAGATCTCCGGCACCGATCGTGCTGCAATCGCAAGTCAGGTGCTGCAGCATTTGCCGGGCGGTGTCGGTTCGGTGGCCTGCACGGTGGTCGGTGCGGCACCGGTGTCGCGCTGGGGTGTGCCGCCCGTCGACGGTCAATGCACGATCCAGATGAGCTGGAATGAAAAACGCGATGTCGATGCCGCCGGTTTCAACGGTGCACAGACTTTCGTGGTGGTGGTGCAACCATGATCAAGACCCGCCATCAAGGATTCTCGCTGATCGAGTTGATGATCGGCATGACGTTGGGGCTGTTCGTCGTCGGTGGCGTCATCGCGATGTTCCTGACCTCGAGCTCGACCGCGATGAACCAGCAGCGCCTTGCCCAGGTGCTGGAAAACGGCCGCTATGGCGCGCAGATGCTGGCCGATGAATTGCGCAAGACCGGCAACCAGTATTGCTCGTCGTATTCTTACGACGTCGTCAATCCGCTCGGCGTTAACGCCCTGCGCGCACCGCTGATCCACGTTTCCAACGAAGGTCTGCTGCAACCCTGGATGCCGAAACCGCCGACACCGTCGCGGGCGTATCCACTGAGTCCGGGACGATTCGTGCGCGGCAGCGACTGCGGCGATGATGGCGTCTGCCGACCGGCGGTCGCGACCGCAGCCAATGACATCAATGTCGTGCCCGCGACCGGCACCGTGCTCGGCAATCGCGTGCCGGGCACCGATGTGCTGACCGTGCGTTATCTGGCAAGCGACGGCGTCTCCATCAATGCCGACGCTGCGATGGCCGACGAAGTCGGCGTAGGCAGCAATGCCGGCAATGCGCCGCTCAATTTCGCCGACGGACAGCTGGCGATGATCGCGAGCTGCGGTTTTGCCGAAGTCTTCGCGGTGGGCGTGAACGGCAACAGCCTGCGTCACCGTATTGCCGACGGCAATCTGTCGAACAATCTTGCCGATGCCTATCGCGTTACCGGAGATGCGCGCGTGTTCAACTTCAGCCGCGACTTCCGCTCGGTGACGTATTACGTCGGTCTGCGCGATGACTCGCTCAATCCGGGCCAGTTGATCTCGTCGCTGTTCCGCATCGAGAACGGCGCAGCGGCCGAGGAACTGATCGAAGGCGTCGAACGCTTCGACGTGACTTACCTGGTCGTCGACGGCGCTGGTGGCACCCACTACATGAATGCCAATCAGGTCGCGACCAATGCTACGGCGCGGCCGTGCCCGCCGGTCGGCATCGCCTTGCCTGAGGGTAATGCGGGTTGTCTGTGGCGTGGCGTGCAAGCGGTCGATGTCTCGGTGCTGGTGGTATCCACGCGCAGCGGACCGCGCGGCGACGAAGTGTTCCGCTACTCGCCCGATGGCGATGACGCGCAAAGTTATGCCGTGAATGACACCCTGCCGTCGGGTCTGACGGCCGGCAATCGTCTGCGTCGCGAATTCCGCGTCTACGCCGGCTTTCGCAACCTGAGCCGCTGAGGAGTAGCTGATGCGCGCCAAGTTCATTCGTCCGTATCGTCGACAGCAGGGCGCCGCCTTGTTGATCGGCATGATTTTTCTGCTCGTCACCACCGTTATTGCCGTGGTCGCGATCGGGTCCACCGTGTTGCAGGAGCGCATGACCGGTGGCCAGCGCAACGACTCTCTCGCGCAGCAAGGTTCGGAGAGCGCTCTGCGCGGTGCCGAGCGCATTTTGTGGACGACCTTCACCGAAAGTGACGGCCATGGCGTGACCGCCTTGCGTGCCGAGCCACTCAGTACCGAAGCGCGCAATTTCCGCGAGTCCTCGGGCTGGGTCGCAGCAGGAACGGCCTACGCCAGCATCGACTACGACGCGATCGCGCGCAACGCTGGCAGCGGCCGTCTCGATCGCGATCCGCGTTACGTCATCGAGCGCCTTGACGGTGCCTTCGGTCCGCTGATGGACGACCACGGCACCGAGCTGTCGGCAACCGGACTACCCCAGTTTTTCCGCGTTACGACGCGCAGCACCGGTGGCGATGCGCGCGTGATCCGGACCAATGAAAGCGTCTATGCCGTGGCCAAGTAAGGAGGCATGCCCATGATCCGCAACCGTGCAATGCAAATCTCGATGCTGTTCGCTGCCAGTTTCCCGGTGGGCGTTTCCGCACAGGCGCTGGACTTGTCGAAGCCGCCGCTGTTCCTGAATGGTGCTGTCGATCCGAACCTGCTGGTCACGTTTGACGATTCCGGGTCGATGGCCTTGGGCTATACGCCGGACAGCGTCGACGATGGCAGCTGCGACTGGCGCTACAAGCGTTTTTATGCGCCAGCGTTCAACCGCCAGTATTTCAATCCGGCGATCACTTACGCGCCGCCATTGCTGGCCGATGGCTCGTCGATGTCCAACCAGACGTTTGCCAGCGCGAGCCTCAATGGGTTCGACTCGGCGGCGTCCACGATCAATCTCGGCACCCAGTATTTCGTTTCCTACGCCGAAGATGCCACGCCGAATCGCGTGAGTTTCAATGCTTCGGCGACCAGCACCAGTTCATGCCGTTCGCGCACTTACGCGTTTCCCACCGGCTCGGCCTCGGCCTTCCTGTGCGAGCCGACCAGTGCCGGCCTCGATATGAGTCAGGATTCCACTTATAGCTGCCGTGCGCCTACCGCTGCAGAACAAGACAACTTCGCCAACTGGTTCAGCTATTACCGTATCCGCGGCAACGCGCTCAAGTCGGCGGTGTCACGCTCGTTCGGTGCGCTCGGTGACGACATCCGTGTCGCCTGGCAGAACATGAACGACAACAAGCTCGATGACACCGATGCCATGAGCAGCTTTGCTGGCGCCACGCGCACCAATTTCTTTTCCTGGTTGCGCACGTCGCCCTATAGCGGCAATACCCCGACGTTGCGCGCCACGATGCGCGCTGGCGACTTCTTCACGCGTTCCGGCAGCAGCAACCTGAATCCCTATTGGGACGTGGCACGCAGTCGCGACCTGATGTGCCGGCAGAATTTCCACGTGCTGGTCACCGACGGCTACTGGAACGAGACCACGCACCCGACCAGTAGCGCGTCGGAGTCGATCCTGACCAGCAAGGCGCTGCCAGATGGCAAAAACTACACGGCGTCCGCCAGCGGTGATGGTGTGCATGCGCGCTACGTTTGGAAAGAAGCAGCGCGCGAAGCGACCGATTGCACGGACACGCGCAACGCCGACGGCGACGTGACCGCCACGCGCAGTTGCCGTCCGTCCTATTCCGACCTCGCATTTCATTACTGGTCGACGGACTTGCGCACCGACCTCGACAACAAGGTGCCGAGCTACTTGCCGAATCGCACGACCGGCGTGACCGGCGCGGTCACCGATCTGTCGTCGGTCGCAGACTTGCGTTCGGTGCCGGAGATTTACTGGAACCCGGAAAACGATCCGGCCAACTGGCAGCACGTCGTGCAGTTCTTCATCGGCTTCGGCGTCTCCGGTCGTCTCAACTATTCGCCGGCCACGCAACGCGCGTTGCGTGTGGGCGACGAAACCTGGCCGCGACCACGAAACCTGGATCCTTCCGGCGTCGATGATTCCTGGCATGGCGCGCTTGCCAGCCGCGGTGCCTATTTCGGTGCGTCGGACCCGAACGAGATCGTCGATGCATTGAGCGACATTCTCGCGAGCGTCGTCAGCCGCAAGGGTTCAAGCACCGCGGTTGCCGTCTCGACCGGCATCATCGGTGCCGGCACCTTGTCGTTCCAGACCTTGTTCGATTCGACCGACTGGTCCGGCAGCGTCATCGCGCGTCGCGTCAATGCCAACAGCACGTTCAGCGCGCCAGTCTGGGACGCCGGTTGCGCGCTCACCGGCGGCGACTGCGCCACGACCGGGCAAACCGCGTTGACCGCGCCGAACTGGGACACGGGGCGTCAAATCATCACGTCGAACGGCGTGAACGGCGGCGGCGTCGCATTCCGACTCGGCAATCTTTCGACCGCACAGCAGACGGCTTTGAACGACAACCCGGCGACCGCCGCGGTCGACAACGACGGTCTGGCGGCCTCGCGCGTCGATTATCTGCGCGGCAATCGCGGCACCGAACGCAGCCGCGGTGGACGATTCCGCAATCGCGCTTCGCTGTTTGGCGCCGTCGTGCATTCCAGTGCGATTGTTGTGGGCGCACCGTTTGCCGATGAATATGACGATACGCGCTGGCCGGCCGGGTCACCCGAGGCACGTGCAGCGGTGAAATATGCCGACTACGCATTGGCGAAGAAAGAACGTGGCGGCACCGTTTATGTCGGTGCCAATGACGGCATGTTGCATGCGCTCAATTCGCAGACCGGCGCCGAGCGCTTCGCCTACGTACCGCATGGCGTCTATCCGGGCTTGGTCAAGCTCACAGACCCGCTGTACCAGTTCGAACCGACCGTGGACAACGTCGTCACCGTGCGCGAAGTGTTCACCGGTGGCGCCTGGCGCACCCTGCTCGTTGGTTCGCTGCGCGGCGGCGGTCAGTCGATCTATGCGCTCGACGTTACCAATCCGGATGCCACCGAGCGCAATGCCGCCGGCCTGGTGCGCTGGGAGTTCTCCGATCGCAGCAGTGGTGGTGCCGATCTCGGCTACACCTACGGCCGTCCACAAATCTCGCGAC
>JAYUXS010000288.1:0-3880 GCA_043752845.1 Lysobacterales bacterium
GCACGTCCGAGATCATCGCCCAGCATTCCGGCACCTTGGTCTTTTCGAGCATCGCGGTGGTCGCGGTCGTCACCCTCGCCTCCCTGTTCAAGATCGGCACGCTGCGATCCGGTGGTGCCTCGGTCGCGCAGTCCCTCGGCGGCACCCTGATCTCGGCCGAAACCTCGAACCCGCATTATCGCCGACTGCGCAACGTGGTCGAGGAAATCGCGATCGCGTCCGGCGTACCGGTGCCGGAAATCTACGTGCTTGAGCAGGAAGCGGGCATCAACGCCTTCGCTGCCGGCTATTCGCCCGCAGACGCCGTGGTCGCGGTGACGCGCGGTGCACTGGAGAAGCTCAAGCGTGACGAATTGCAGGGCGTCATCGCGCACGAGTTCAGTCACATTCTCAACGGCGACATGCGCCTCAACATCCGCCTGATGGGCCTGTTGTTCGGCATCCTCGTCATCGGTATCGCCGGCCGCAAGATTCTCGAAGGCATGCGCCATTCGCGCGACAGCAAGGGCACGATGCCGATCTTCGTGGTCGCGCTTGCGGTCATGGTCATCGGCTACGTCGGCGTGTTTTTCGGACGCTGGATCAAGGCCGGAGTCTCGCGCTCACGCGAATACCTTGCAGATGCGTCGGCGGTGCAGTTCACGCGCCAGACGCAAGGCCTCGCGGGGGCCTTGAAAAAGGTCGGCGGTTTGCCGTCGGGCTCGAAGATCGACAATCCCGAGGTCGAGGAAGTCAGCCACATGCTGTTCGGTTCGGGCATGAATTTTTCATCGATGTTCGCGACCCACCCACCCCTGCTCGACCGCATCCAGCGCCTCGACAAGAGTTTCAAATCGACTGATTACGTGGCGATCGCGAAGCAGTGGTCGCAACCGGTGGATGTGCTCGCGCTGGACGCCGAACTCGGTCTCGATGGCAGTGCCGGCTTGACCGGTCGCACGCCGCAGACGCCGCCGCCCTTGCCTGACGTGCGTTCGGACATGGCCGTGCAGCCACGTACGGTGATGAATCAGGTTGGCGCACCGAAACAGGACGATTTCACGACTGCCGACAACATCCAGAACCGCATCCCGCCGTTGCTGCTGGAAGCGGCGCGCAGCCAGCGCTCGGCGGATCGGGTCATCTATGCGCTGCTGCTCGACACTGACCCGCTGATCCGCGACCGCCAACTCGCGATGATCGTGCAGCACGCCGGGCCCGAAGCGGACGCGGAAGCCAAGCTGATGCGCGAAGCGGTCGACGCCCTGCATCCGATGCAGCGCATGCCGCTCGCGGCGATCGCGTTTCCGGCGCTACGCCGTCAACCTCGCGCCTGGTTGAACGAATTCGTGGGCCTGATCGATCAGCTGATCCACGCCGACGGCCAACAGGGCTTGTTCGAATTCTGCTTGGCGCGACTGATCTCGATCCATGTCATCGAATCGCTCGATCCAGCGCGTGCACGCACCATCGGGCGGCGCAAGCTGGTGCATTGCGAACGCGAGGTCGCCATGCTGTTTGCGGTGCTCGCACATTCCGGCCACGACAGCACGGTCGATGCCCAGCGCAGCTATCAGGCTGGCATCCAGTCGCTTTTCGCCACGCGCAATTTCGCCATGCCTGATAGCAGCGGCTGGCACACCGAACTGGTGCCGGCATTGACGACGCTTGACGAGTTGGACGCCATTGGCAAGCAACTGTTGATCGAAGCGATGGTGACGGCGATCAGCCACGACGGGCGTATCGCCGTCGCAGAATCCGAACTGTTGCGGGTTGCTTGTGCGGCGCTCCACTGTCCGCTGCCGCCGATGCTGGCGCGCTGAGTCGGTCAGCGCACCAGAACTCTCAGGGCGGCGTACCGAAACTGCTGGCGGTCGCACCGACCGAACCGCGCTTCGGCACCTTGTCGGCATCGAGCAGTCGCTCGATGCGCGCGAACAGTTCCGGTCGCGAAAACGGCTTCTTCATGAAATCGTCGGCACCAATGCGTTGCGCATAGAACTGCTCGGTCGCCTGCTCGTTGCCGCTCATCATGATCACCGGCACGTCTTTCGTACCCGGTTCGCGGCGCAAGGTGCGCAATGCCGTGAAGCCATTCATGCCAGGCAGGACAATGTCGAGAAAGATCAAATCAGGCACTTCCTTGCGCGCGATCTGGATGCCGGCCTCGGCCGTTTCTGCTTCCAGCACGGTGTATTGATTCTGTTCGAGATATCGCCGCAACACCGCGAGCACCGTGGTGGAGTCGTCGATGACCAGGATGCGCGTGCCGACTTTGGCACCGGTGCGATCGGACGCTTCACGCCGTTCCGGCGCGCGCACAGATTTGCCGTCAGGCCTGGCCACGACGCGACTCGGGCCGCCACCAAACCATCGCTTCAGAAAACCAAATGGATTCATGCACTGCCCCTGATGCTACCGAACTGCACAGCTGATCTACCGGCCACGACGGGTAGCGGACCCGTCGTCTGGCCCCGCACAGTGTCGCAGACGCGCGCCTTCCGTATCAATCGATTGCTGTCACACCGACATCATTTGACGCCGTGCATGCCGCGATTCAGAAACGGCACCGCGACGAAGGCAATCGCCGCGCACACCAGGCCGCCGATGGTCAGCTGCCAGAAATAGTCGCCATATGTGGTGGCCGCCGCGACCCAGGCCGGCGTGTGTTCGATCACCGCGCCGCTGTCCTCGATCGAAGCGAGCGTTCCGAGCTTCGCCGCCAGCATTTCCGAAAATGCGGTGGCGAGGAACCAGGTGCCCATCATCAAGCTGACCACGCGCGGGACTGACAACCTCGTCACCGCCGACAACCCGACCGGGTACAGGCAGATCTCGCCGATCTGCAGCACGCCGTAAGCGAGCACCAGCCACCAGACGCTGGACCAGGTGCCGGTCTCGGCCGCGGCCTGCGCCGCCAGCATCAACGGCACGAAGGACAGCGCACCAAACAGCAGGCCGAGCGCGGTCTTCGTCGGCGTGCTCGGGTTCAAGCCGCGACGATCCAGCCATGCCCACAGCGCCGACAGGGTCGGTGCGAGACTCAGGATGAACACACCTGCGATGAAGGTCAGCGAACCCGCGCTTTGCGGCTGCAACACGACCATGCCGACGACCATCGCCATGGTGATCAGACACGCCGAGAGGAACAGCCACACCGGTGCCCTGGCGGCAGGCGCACGGTCCTGCCATTGGCTGCTGAGCACGAACGTCGCCGGCATCAGCACGGTGGCGACGACGAAATACCACAGCGGCAATCCGCCTTCGATGAGCATCGACGGGAAGAAATCCTTGGTCAGGATGCGGTCGGTGAACACCACCCAGGAACCATAGGTCTGCTCGTACAAGGTGTAAAAAATCAGCGCGAAAAAAATCAGCACCATCAGCGAAATCATCTGCTGGCGTTCGACGCGCGTGCACTCGCGCAGCACGAAGCGCGCGAACCACACCAGGACGATGGTCAGCACCAGCAGCATCAGCATCTGTGCCAAAGTCAGATCAACGCCGATGTTCAGCGTGAACGCGTCATTGCCGGTCGCCCACATCAGCGCCGCGATCGGCAACAGACCGAGCACCGACCCGAGATAGATCGCCCATTCGCGCGTGATACCGGCGAACAGCGGTTCGCGCATCTTTGCGGGATCGGCGGCTTCGGCATGACCGCCGAGATACTTCTGGCCCCAGATGAACATCGCGAGCCCCGCCACCATGCCGATACCGGCGGCACCGAAGCCGTAGCGCCAGCCCAAAGTCTCGCCAAGCGCGCCGCAGACGAGCGAAGCCAGCATCGCGCCGAGATTGATGCCGGCATAGAACAACGAGAAACCGGCGTCGCGACGCGGGTCGTTTTCCGGATAGAGCTTGCCGACGATCACCGAGATGTTCGGCTTCAGGAAACCGA
>JAYUXS010000289.1:0-1526 GCA_043752845.1 Lysobacterales bacterium
CAGTTTCAGCCGTTCCAGATAGAAGCGGATCAACAGGCCCATGGTGATGATGGTCGCGAACAGGATCAGCCCGGGTATCAGGCCCGTCCAGTTGAATGCGAGCGCCACCAGCACCGGCATGAACGTACCGAAGGTCTTGATGCCGACCAGGTTGCGCAGGATCAGCATGATGAAGGCGCCGACCGGCACCAGCAGCAGGATCTTGAAATTCTGCTGGGTTTCGATCGGCAGGTTCAGCAGCGAGTAGGCGATAAAGTTCTCGTCCTTGCTGCGCAGGTTTTCTTTCGCGGTGTCGAGCGCGTCGGCGAGGCTGCGTTGCAGCGTGAACGAGACCTGCGCGCGTGGGTTGTCCTCGACGATCAGCACTGGCTTCTGCGCCGTGCTCCAGACAAACAGGTTTTCCGGCAGGCCTTCGGCGCCCGTCACGGCATTGATGATGCGCCACTGCTTCGCGGTCGAGTCCCAGATGCGCAGATAGGGTGCCAGTTCGGTATCGACGCTGCCGTCGGTCAACTCGATGCCGTACATCAGCCGCGCCGAGATCTGGCGTTCGGCCAGCAGGTCGATGGCGAGCAGCGCGCGCGTTTCCCGTTTGGCCCGGTCGTCGACCAGCAGTGAAACATCTTCGTCGGGCTTGGCGTCATTGAGGCGCCGCACCAGTTCGCCGGCAAAGCTCGTCGAATCGATCGATTTTTCGCGCACGCGATCGAGCAAGCTCGAACGCGCAGTCGCAAACGGCTCCTCGTAGGTCCTGGCCTCGGGTGCCTTCGGCTCAACCGGATCGGTGGCTTCGTTTTCGTCGCGATAAATCGTGGCTCGGTAATACAGCGTTTGGGTGTCGCTGGCGCGGCGAATCTGCCACTGCACTTCGCGCGCGCCGCGAACGCGTTCGATGTTCATGCCGTAGTTGCGGGCGACGAAATTCTCGTCGATCACCGAATAGCCCGGTGGATTGTGCGGAATCTGCAAGGTGACCTTGTTCGGTCCGCGTCGCGCTTCGAATTCCACCCGCGCCTGCACTTCCCAGACCTCGCTTTCGCTACTCGGCTCTACCGGAAAGCGCAGCACTTTCCATTTGTAATAGAAGCCAGCGAAGCCCGCGACGGCAATGACGAATGCCAGCAAATACAGCTGCGTTTTTTTCATGATGCCTGCCGCAAACCCCAATGGCCGGCGAGTATAGCGATGCGTCCGGCGCTGCTGTGGGCGGGACGCCCGCTGTGACTAGACGTCGAGATTGGCGACGCGCAGGGCATTCGATTCGATGAAGGCGCGGCGCGGTTCGACCACATCACCCATCAGCGTCGAGAAGATCAAATCCGCTGCGACCGCGTCTTCGATGCGCACCTGCAACATGCGCCGCGTTTCCGGATTCACCGTGGTTTCCCAGAGTTGTTCCGGATTCATTTCGCCGAGGCCCTTGAAGCGCTGGATGGTGCGGCCCTTCTTCGCTTCTTCCATGAGCCAGCTTTGCACGGCATGGAAATCGCTGACGGCAAGCTGCTTCGCACCACGCACGATGCGCG
>JAYUXS010000290.1:0-1524 GCA_043752845.1 Lysobacterales bacterium
GTCGAACTCAAGCGCCGGCATGCCGGTCGGTGAACGCCGGTAGATGCGGCCATCGATATCGGCAATCAGGGCATCCTGAGAATGCGTATCCGTGGCGGCTACGCTCGCGATGTAAGCCGGTGATCGTGCGACCGAGTCGGCCTCGGATCCAACCCGCCATGCCGCCAACGATGCCAGCAAAGCGTCATGGCCGGCACCTCGATAGGCCGAAACGCGTGCGTCGTCGAAGCGTTGCACACGTGGCAATTCCAGGGCCGACAGCCAACTCAAGGTCGTGGTTGCGGTGACTGGATCAGCGCTGTCGCGCTTCGCCAACATCACCACTGCGGCGCCCGCATCTCGCGCCAGTCGTGCCAGTTCGAACGCGGCTTCGCGCGCGCCACTGCGATCAACGCGATAGCGGATCAGCATCGCGGGCCATACGGCCTTGTTCTGGCGAATGGCAGGCCAAACCATGGCTGTGTCGACATCTATCACCAACCCGCGCAGTCGCAGGTCGGTGTCGGAATGCTGCAATCCGGCGGTCAGTGTCAACACCGACGCTGCGAGCGCTGCGTCCGCCATCAGCACCAGTCGCGACAGATCAATGCCGTGGCGACCGGCGCGTGGCGTGAGAATTTCGCGAAAACGCTGGACCGGCATGGGCTCGGCGTCCGCCGCATGCCAGCCCGAATAAACCAGATCGCGCGCGGCCAAATCGTCGGCAAACGCAAGCGACGTCGCCGGCTGGTCACGGAAGTGGATGACCGTCGCATGTGCGCCTTGGGTGCCCGGCGTGAACCAGTCGAACTCGGCCGTCGCCGGCGCACCATCGGACCACGCCAGTGACTCGACGACGCGTTCGGCGTGCACCGGTGCCGCGCAGCATAACGCCAGCAGGGCGAACAGCCGGCGCATGCCGTCAGCCGGCGATGAAATCACGATAGACCACCGGCGCGGCGACGTCTTCGCGCAGCACTTCGACCACGCGCGAAGCCGGCGGTCCTTGCCAAAGCCAGCGTTCCAGTTCGACCAGGGCGTTGCCGGTACCGACCGCCGTCACCTCTACCGATCCATCGGAAAGATTCGTCGCGGCACCCACCAGTCCGAGCGCGATGGCATGGTCGCGGGTCGAACCGCGGTAATAGACGCCTTGAACCTTGCCGCGCACAATGAAGCGTGCCGCAGCCATCACGGCACCTTGTCGGCATCGATGCGTTGCGCGAGGTCGGCGCTGGTGATCGGCCCAAGATATTTTTCCGCGATGGTGCCATCCGGCGCGATCAACCAACTCGTGGGCAGACCACGCGGCACATCGAAATCCTTGGGTGGCGCGTAGACGTCGACGAGTGCGATCGGATAGCTCGCCGGGTGCTGCTTGAGAAACACGCGCAAATCGGCAAGTTCGATTTCCTCGAAGGCCAAGCCGATCACGGTGACGTCCTTGCGCTTGGTGTCGAACGCCGAAAAATCGGGGATTTCTTTCAGGCAAGGCGCACACCAGGTCGCCCAGAAATTGACCAGCACCCATTGACCGCGATGTTT
>JAYUXS010000291.1:0-1522 GCA_043752845.1 Lysobacterales bacterium
CGGGTTGTAACGCGTGAACCAGGACTCGTTGGCATCGAGACCAGAGTCCGCAAGCGCAACAATCTGCCCGCTGCCCGTAAGACCTCGTGCCCAGATCGAGCGTGCGGCGATGCTGCCGCCCTGGATGACGCCAGCGGCTTCGGTGTTGTCAAGTTGCGGCGGCGAATAGGTGTTGATCCAACTGACCAGCTCGCTCGCGGCCAGTGTTTCGATCAAGGCCTGCGCATCGCCGTCCACGGCAATACCTATGCGCGGCAGCCGCTGGCCGGTCGAGCGCGTGATCAACTGCGCCCGCGGCAGCGTCTTGAGGATCAAGGCGGCCAGCGCATCGGCCTCGGTATCGACGAATCCGTACACTTCGATCGCCTGACCCGATGGCCACGGTGCACGCAGCACAAGCGCACGCAGTGCCGGTTCGACTTTCCACTCCGGCCGCCATGCACCCACCCACAACACGCCGTCGATCGCACGCAGTGCATCAGCTGTCGTCGCAGTGGCGCGCACGCGATAGGTCGACTGCGGAATGTAGGCCTCGATCACGGCACCGGCGCGTGCGATACCGGCGCGCACCGATCGTGTACGAGATGGATCGAACTGAACCAGCAGATGCGATTCCGTGCGCTCCAACTGGATGTCGGCAGCAGTCAGCGGCAAGCGTTGCGGATCAATGCGGCCGGCCCGCAGCAGCAGTTCCGCCGTGCTGCCCGCGATCGGAGACAACAGCAGGGCGAGCACGCAGAGCAAACGGTGCGGCCGAATCGGCAACATCAACTTGGACATGGCGAACCGTGGCAGAGAGCGAGGCCACGATGCTATCCGAACCATGATAAGCAACTGTGAGCGGCGTCGACAGCAGCACGACCAACGCGCAGCGAGCGCCGGATGCGGCGGGACGAAATCAACCGAGTGAAATTGGTCGACGGCGTCTACCGAATAGTCCGCTGAAACATAGCTGCCATGCGGGTTCTGGAATCTTGCGCTTCTGAGTTACCGCCAAAGTTACCGCCAGCCGACGCGCACTTGGCACCACCAACCCCGCACCTCCGATCCGTGTCAGCGCGACAATTCAATGCCTTGATGCGCGTCAGGTTTTGTCAAGTCATTGGTCGCGCATTCCCCGAGACTTCCGCGCGCGCGCGTAGTTGTCGCCAAATCCGCCAAGCCTTTAACCAACCCGTGAAACATCCTCGCGCGCGCGTAGTTGTGCCGCTCCTTTTATGGCATCCGAAAATTCACGGTGTCGAAACATCCGCGCGCGCGCGTATTTGTCCGAAATGGCGCAAAAACCTTGTAGCCACCTGTGAAACATCTCGCGCGCGCGTTGCATGGCGAATTCAAACTGCGAAATTTCGCAGGCCGGATTCAGAACCGGACCGATGCGCCGGATAACGCAGCGGTCAAACATCTGTCATCCGGCCAAAAGAAACCTTCGACCTTCGCCCGATCAATCAGTCTTGCGGATTGTTCTCGGATGGATTCGCGGCTTTGGTCGCCTTGCTCCGCTGCACCGCCCTCGTTGCGA
>JAYUXS010000292.1:0-1517 GCA_043752845.1 Lysobacterales bacterium
CGTCCGGATGTGGCGATCCCGCGCCTGCTGCAGCGCCTGTTCGCGTGGTTGCCGCCATTGCGATTGATGTTACGTGCCACGATCTATCTTCAACTCGAAGTGCTGTCCCTGGCACTGCTGAAGCCACGCACTGCGTTCTGGGCGAAGGCGATCGCACGTTGGCATTTGCGCCGGCAAGTGCGCGATAAACGGACGCGAGACGTGCTGACCCCGGATTATCCGATCGGCTGCAAGCGGATTGCGCTATCAAGCGACTTTTACCCGGCGTTGATGCAGAACAATGTGCAGCTCGAAACCAGTGGCATTGCCGCGATCGAACCGAACGGCCTGCGCATGGACGACGGTCGCTTGATCGAACTCGATGCACTTGTGTATGCGACCGGATTTCGTCCGATGGATGTGCTTGCGGACATCCGCGTGATCGGTGAACACGGACAGTCGTTGCGCGACCGCTGGGCTGATCGTCCAGTGACCGCCAATGGTATTGCCGTTCGCGATTTCCCGAATCTGTTCTTCGTACTCGGGCCGAATACCGCGCTTGGGCACAATTCGGTGCTGTACATGATCGAGTCGCAGGCGCGGCATATCGGCCGCATGTTGCGTTCGATGTTCACGGCAGGACAGACGCGCATCGAAGCGGGCGAGGGCGCCGAGCAGCGCTTCATGCAGCACATCGATGCCGCGTTTCCACACACGGCATGGGCCGGTGGTTGCAAGAGCTGGTATCTCGATGCGCGTGGTCGCAACATCGCGCTGTGGGTTGGGCCTTCGCTGGCGTATCGCTGGCGCCTGAGGCGTGCCGTGCACCGCGACTATCAGCGGGGCGGATGAATCGCGCGCGTCAGACTTTTGCCTGAAATGCCATTTTCCCGGGAGTAACGCCAATGGCCGAAATCGAATTGCACATTCAACGAATTGAGCAGTTGTTTGAGAGTCTCGACCCGGCGCCTTTCCACGCCAAGGCCCTTGATCGTGATGCCGAGGCCTACCTGTTGGAGAGTGCGGGTGAACACCCGGCACGCCAACTGCTCAACATCACGATTCATGCGCCGGAGGGCATCGCGCAGCATATTGACGACATGGCGTCCGCGATTCACGCACATTTCGCGCTGGCGCTGCAGCAAGCCGAACGGCGTCACCGACACCGACGTCGCATTGGTCGCATCGCGCTGTTGGCGGGCGTAATCACCTTGGCGCTGGTCTTGCTACTGCGAACCTGGGTTGAAAACATCGGCGGTCAGTTCGGGGAAGTGCTGGCGGAAGGTTTGTTGATCCTGGCCTGGGTAGCACTATGGCGACCCATTGAAACCATCGGCTTCGATTCCTGGGAGAGCCGCGAGCAGCGCCGACTGCTGTCTGCGCTGTCGCGGGTGCCGGTCGGCTTTGCAGCGACCCGGCTGCCCGACCGGTAAAGTGCGCATGTATACCTCGACTAGTTGCGATTATGGATGAAAACCTTTCACCTATCGGGCACAAAAAAGCTATTGCGATGCAGCAAACAAATCGCCGTCTGGAGT
>JAYUXS010000293.1:0-1516 GCA_043752845.1 Lysobacterales bacterium
ATTGATGCCATTGGTCGGATCGGCGTGACCGCCGGTGGTACCGATCGCCTTGCCGGCGGCGAAGACGCGGGGGCCACTTATCCAGCCCTGGTTGATCGCGTTGCGCAGCGACATGGCGACGCCATCACCCGAGCCGAGATCGCGCACCGAGGTGAATCCGGCCATCAACGTGCGTTCGGCATAGGCGGTACCGCGCAATGCGAAGTCGGGTCCGCTGAGGCGGAAGCCTTCGGTGTACGAGTCCTTGTTCTGCTCGCCAGCAAGGTGCACATGCATGTCGGCCCAGCCCGGCGTGCAGGTCATCTCTGTCAGTTGGGTGGTCGCGACGCTGCCCTTCGATCCAGCGCGTTCACCGGCGTCCTTGTTGGCGGCTTCCGCCGTCGGATGGATCGCTGCAATGCGGCCGTCGACGATGACATACACGCGTTGTCCGGTCAGTTCGCCCTTGCGGACGTCGACCGTCTGCGCGCAATCAACGACGCGGACATCGGTCGCTGCGGCCCCCAGCGATACCAGCAATGCGATCGGGACGAACTTGCGCATGGGTGACTCCTGACGAAAAGCCGGCAGTGTAGCCAAGGTCGGGCCATTCAGTGGGGCATTCGGTTGCCGGTCGCAAAGCCGCTGCGCTAGTCTGGCTGCCATCCCCTGAGTGAATGCGCGCCGTTACGGCGGGCGTTCCAATCCAAGAGCGCATCATGCCGTCGTCCAACGAGCACTACGATCCGAAATCCATCGAAGCCGCCGCACAGAACTACTGGTCGCGAACCCGTGCCTTCGAAGTGAAGGAAGACCCGTCGAAGCCGAAGTTCTTCTGTCTGTCGATGCTGCCGTATCCGTCCGGCGCCCTGCACATGGGCCATGTCCGCAACTACACGATCGGTGACGTGATCAGCCGCTATCAGCGCATGAACGGAAAAAACGTGTTGCAGCCGATGGGCTGGGACGCGTTCGGACTGCCCGCCGAGAACGCGGCGATCAAGAACAACACCGCGCCCGCGATTTGGACCTACGCCAACATCGAGCACATGCGCAAACAGTTGCAGGCGCTCGGTTATGCCATCGACTGGTCACGCGAATTCGCGACCTGCAAACCGGATTACTACCGCTGGGAACAGTTGTTCTTCACGCGCCTGTTCAAGCGCGGGATGGTCTATCGCAAGAATTCGGTGGTGAACTGGGATCCGGTCGACCAGACCGTGCTCGCGAACGAGCAGGTGATCGATGGTCGTGGCTGGCGTTCGGGTGCCGTCGTCGAACGCCGCGAGATTCCGCAATGGTTCTTCAAGATCACCGCTTACGCCGAAGAACTGTTGAATGAACTCGATCAGTTGCCGGGTTGGCCGGACTCGGTCAAGACCATGCAGCGCAACTGGATCGGTCGCTCGGAAGGCCTGGATATTGCTTTCGCGATGGAGAATGGTTCGGCACCGGTGCGTGTGTATACGACGCGTCCGGACACGCTGATGGGCGTGACCTTCATCTCGGTGGCCGCGGAACACCCGCTGGCGCTGAA
>JAYUXS010000294.1:0-3856 GCA_043752845.1 Lysobacterales bacterium
GCCGGTACCGGCATCGGCGGTAACGTGATCACCGAGGATTACCGGCAGCTCACGTGCCAGGTACGGATGCTTCAATTGCACGCCTTCGAGATCTGCACCTTTGACGCGGCCGAGCAAGTGCACCGCGTCCATCCCGGCGCGCTTCAATACATCGGCGGCCAAGGCTTCGGCCAACACCAGCAGCACGCGACGATCGCCACGCGACGGACCTTCGACCAACACGTAGTCGAATTCGGCGTTCAACGAGACCGCGAGGCTTGCCGGCAGCGTCCACGGTGTCGTCGTCCAGATCGGGATCGAGACAATGGCATCGCCGGCATCGACCGCGAACTTCGCGGCAAGCGATTTCGCGTCGACCGCGTCATAGGCGATGTCGACCGCTGGCGACACCTTGTCGGCATATTCGATTTCGGCTTCGGCGAGCGCCGAGCCGCAATCGAAACACCAGTGCACGGGTTTGGCACCGCGCGCAAGGTGGCCGTTGGCGACGATCTTTGCGAGCGCGCGCAATTCGTCGGCTTCGAATTTGAAGTCCATGGTGCGATACGGTTGCTCCCAATAGCCGAGCACGCCGAGGCGCTTGAAATCGACGCGCTGGCTGTCGATCTGCTTGGCGGCGTATTCGCGGCACTTGGCGCGGAAGGTGCGCGCATCGACCTTGACGCCGACCTTGCCGATGTCCTTCTCGACGACGAGTTCGATCGGCAGGCCATGGCAATCCCAGCCCGGCACATAGGGCGAACGGAAGCCGCTGAGCAGCTTGCCCTTGACGACGATGTCCTTCAGCGTCTTGTTGACGGCATGGCCGATGTGGATTTCGCCATTCGCATATGGCGGGCCGTCATGCAGCACATAGCTCGGGCGCGCTGCGGTATGCACTTGCAGGCGCGCATGCAGGTCGCTGGCTTCCCACTGCGCCAATGCCTGCGGCTCGCGCGTCGGCAGGTCGCCCTTCATCGCGAACTTCGTGTCCGGCAGATGAATTGTATTTTTATAGTCGATGCTCACGCGCGTTCTCACTCAATCGTCAAAGTCTGAAATTCGAATTCCGCGACCGCCGGCACGTCGGCCAATATCCGTCGTGCTTCCACGGCATCCAGATGCATGCGCGCGGTCAGGTCGTCGAGGTTGGCAAAGCGTGCTTCGTCGCGAATCTTGCCGACGAAGTCGACGCGCAGACGCCGACCATACAAGTCGCCGTCGAAGTCGAACAGATGCGCTTCGAGCAATAGCTCACGACCATTCACCGTCGGCCGTGTGCCGAGGCTCGCGACCGAGGGCCAATCCCCCAAACCGGCGCCACTGACGCGCACGGCGTAAATGCCATGCACCGGCGGCAGTCGCTTGCCGAGTGGAAGGTTCGCGGTCGGATAACCGAGCGTGCGACCGAGTTTCTGGCCATGCACAACGCGACCGCTGATCGAAAAATCGCGACCGAGCAATGCGCGCGCCGTGACGTGGTCGCCCTGGCTCAGTGCCGCGCGCACCCGCGTGCTCGACACGCGCTCGCCGTTGATGGTCACCGGATCGATGCTGTGTGCGGCGAATCCGAGTTCGGCACCCATCGCCTGCAGCAGAGCCAGGTCGCCGCGGCGGCCATGTCCGAAGCGGAAATCCGGACCGATCCAGACTTCGCGCGCGCCCAGACGCTCGACCAATAACTTCTGCACGAAGTCCTCGGCCGAGGTTTCCGAGAGTGCTCGATCAAAGCGCAGCAGTCCGATGTGATCGACGCCCAGCGCGCGCAGCCGCTCGATCTTCTCGCGCGCCGTCATCAGACGCGACACGCCCAGCGCACGCTGGAAAAACTCGCGCGGCAGCGGTTCGAAGCTCAACACCACCGGTTCCAGATCACGTTCACGCGCACGCGCCAAAGCCCGGCCGATCAAGGCCTGATGCCCCAGATGCAAACCGTCAAACGCGCCGATGGCAATCGCACTTCCACGCAAGCCCAGGCGCCGGCCACTCGCGTCGCGAAACAATTCGTTCATTCAGAAACCCAGTATAGCGGCCTGCAAAACACGAACCACGTCACATTTTCGGCTAACGTCGCGACCGTTCCCACCCCCAACTGGCGGATTGCACATGAACCAGAACGCGCGTTCGGCACTGACGACTCTCGCCATGCTGTTGTTGACCGGCGCAGCCGGTGCAACCACCACGTACGTTCCTGGCGTCTGCGAAATGGGGACCGTGACCGGCAACCTGTTCGCCGACAACGTCGATAGCGGTGCGGGCTCCTGGCAAACGAATCCAGCACGCAAGGCGGATCGCTGGGCCATCGTCAACGCCAATTCGTTCTCGCTGCCGAGTTCGTGGCGCGGACGCGACTTCAAGGTCGCGACGAACGAATTGCTGACCTCCCCGACCGTCAACTTGCCCATCGACCCGACCAAGTGGCCGCTGACGCTCGAGTTCCAGAGCTACCGGAACTTCCCGGTGAACCAGGGCTGCCGTGACGGCGGCTACCTTCAGATTTCGCTGGATGGCGGTGCCTTCGCCGACATTCCGGCAGCGCAGATCTTCGTCGACCCGTACAACGGCACGATTGCGCAAGCCGCAAATCCGTTGAACGGGCACGAGGCGTGGTGCGGCGGCGGCAGCGGATATGTGCTGACCCGGGTCGATCTGACCTCGTATGCCGGGCGCAGTGTGCGCGTGCGCTTTCGCTTCGGCACCGACGGTACACAGGGCCAGGATGGCTGGCATATCGACAATGTCGCGATGCTCCAGTGCGGCATTGTCCCAGACACCGATCTCGACGGCATACCCGACTCGAGCGACAACTGTCCGATCAACGCCAATATTGATCAGGCCGACTTCGATCAGGACAATATCGGCGATGTCTGCGATGTCGACGACGACTGCGACGGCGTCAACGACAATGTCGACAACTGCTCGCTGACCCTGAACCCGACCGACCCGATCTGCCCGGCGAATGGCGACCAGACCGATACCGACCTCGACGGTTTCGGCAACGTCTGCGACAACTGCGCCGCAATCGCGAATCTGGATCAGGCTGATGCCGATATCGATAACGTCGGCGATGTCTGCGACAACTGCCCGAGCGACGTCAACACCGACCAGGCCGATACCGACGGCGATCTCATCGGCGACGTCTGCGACCCGTGCGTGAATGATCCGAACAATCTCTGCGGCGGCAACACGGTGTTCGGTAACGGCTTCGAATGACGCATTGAGGCGTTCGTGTGGAACGCGCGCGAACGCCTTCAAGTTCCGGATGTCGAGCCGCTTGATCGCTTAAGACCCATCCCGCAAATGCCGCGGCCTCAGGCCGGCAATCAGCAGCACAGCGCCGTAAGTCGCTGCGCCGATTGTCACTGCAGCCAACAGGCCGATGATGCGTTGCTGCCATTGCAGCAATGACCAGTCGCCAATCCAGATCCGGAATGCGATGAGCACGGCAACCATCGCGGCGCCGGCGAGCAACAACTTGAAGATGTAGGCGGGCCAACCGGCCGCGGCGGTGAAGATCCGCTGGCGGCGCAGTGCGACATACAGCCAGAGCGCGTTGACGACGCCGGCGGCGGCGGTCGCGAGTGCAATCCCGGCGTGGGCACCGATGGTCTGGTGCATGGCGAGCGGCGTGACGATGGCAATGGTCAGGCCGACATTGGTGGCGACCGTCCACAGTGCAGCGCGCATCGGCGTGCGCGTGTCCTGGCGGGCGTAGAACGCCGGCAACAGCACCTTGCTGGCCATGAACGCCGGTACGCCGAAGCTCATCGCCATCAGCGCCCAGGCGGCCATCTGCGTGTCGTGGGCGGTGAAGCGGCCGTAGTTGTAGACGGTCGCCGTGATCGGCTCGGCGAGAAACATCAAACCGAGTCCAGCA
>JAYUXS010000295.1:0-8878 GCA_043752845.1 Lysobacterales bacterium
TCGGCGTCGTTGAGTGCCCGCACCAGATCTTGCACGCTGATCTCGTCGGCCTTGATCTTCGCGATCAGGGTCTTCGCGTCGAGCTCGGTATCGAGGTCATTGTCGCGGATGAAGCTCTCGATTTCCTCGCTGTCCTGGGCAAGAAATTCTGCCTTGTCCATTTGCTTCAGGCGCCGCGGCGACAGCGGCCGCTCGCCGAGATCCTGCTGGTCGACCGGCATGTCCGACCAGTTGTCGACGCTTGCGTAGACGATGTTCGGATTCGATGCCGACACCGTAAAACCGATGCGCCCGACCTGCTTGCCCTGCGGCAGGCCATTGCCGAGACGCGACCAGCTGGCACCGCCGTCGACCGACTTGTACACGCCGGAACCGGGTCCGGATTCAACGAATGTCCACGGCTTGCGCGAACGCTCCCACATCGCCGCGTAAAGGGTTTCCGGATTTTTCGGATCGATCGCGAGATCGATCGCGCCGGTGAAACCTTTGCCCTTCAGCGTCTGTGTCCAGGTCGCGCCATCGTCACGCGTGCAGAACACGCCGCGACGGCCGTCTTCGGAATACAGCTTGCCGATCGCCGCGACACAGACGCGCTGGCTGTCCTTGGGATGCACGAGCACACGACTGATGCGGTCGACATCGCTCAAGCCCTTGTGCACGAAGCTCTTGCCGGCGTCCTCGGACAGGAACAAGCCCATGCCGCCATAAGTGGAGCGCGAGGAATTGTGTTCGCCGGATCCGATCCATAGCCGCTGCGCATTGTTCGGGTCGACCGCGATATCCCCAGTCACCATCGTCGGCATGCGATCGGACAAGGGCTCGAACGAGACGCCGTTGTTCGTCGTCTTCCAGACACCACCGGTGGCATAAGCGACATAGAAGCCATACGGATCACCCGGCACCGATTCGACATCGACGACGCGTCCGCCCTGGATCGTCGGCCCGATCGCGCGCCACTTCAGGCCATTGAACATCGAGTCCTGCTCAAGCGCCGCGTGTTCGGCATAGGCGCGCCAGGACGGATGCGCGGGATCGCGACTATCGATGGCAGACACATTCGCCGTCGCAACCAAGGCGACGATCAATGGAACGGTAAACAAGCGATTCGACATGTTGGGCTCCGAGGGACGCCGAACGATAGCGGTGCCGGGCGCACGCGGCCATCGACCGGACGCCACGCCGGGACGAGCCGCGGCCAGTGCGCATCGGGTCGTCGCTGTGCGGTGGCGCGGGTCTGCGCGTACACTTTCGCTCATGTCCCGTGCCGACCCGCAAACCACGCAACGCATGCGCCTGAATTTCGGCGACAGCAACGGTCGGCCCGGCGCGCGCGTGGTGGTGATCCACGGCGAGAACATCGGCGCGCAAATCGAGATCGGCGATCGGTCGGTGATCGTGGGTCGTGCCGTCGGTTGTGATCTGCAGATCCCGCACGCGAGCGTGTCGCGCCAGCATTGCCGCATTCGCTTTGACCGCGACCACTACCTGCTGGAGGACCTCGGCTCGACCAACCAGACCCTGGTCAACGAACAGCCGGTGACGCGCATCGACTTGCACGACGGCGACCAGATCGCGGTCGGCGACGCGGTGCTGAAGTTCATGCGTCGCGAGAGTCTCGAAGACCGTTACCACCAGGCGATGGTCGAGGCAGCGTCGGTGGACGGCCTGACCGGATTGCCAAATCGCCGTGTCTGGCGCGAGGCGCTGGAGAAAGCGGTGATTCATGCCCAAGGGGGCACGGCCCTGTCACTGGCTTTTGTCGACCTCGATCACTTCAAACGCGTGAATGACGAGCTTGGACATCTGGCCGGTGACGAGGTGTTGCGAGCGGTGGCCGCCGTGGTGCGCAATGCCCTGCTCGCGGGGTTTTCGGCCGGGCGCCTGGGTGGCGAGGAGTTCGCGATCATCCTGCCGAACCAGTCGCTGCAGAAAGCCATCGACTACAGCGAAGCATTGCGCCGGGCGATCGAAGCCTTGCGCGTCGATGTCGCCAACACGCCGCGCCAGATCACCACCAGCATCGGCGTCGTGCAATGGCATCGCGGCTTCCAGACCAGCGCTGAATTCATGCGCGCCGCCGACGCCGAACTGTTCCGCGCCAAGGCCGCTGGTCGCAATCGCGTGTGCTGGGCCGCACTCTGAATGCGCCGGCCCCGCGCGAGTGTCGCGCGTCAATCGGCCAACTGTGGATCGGCCGACAGATCGGCGGCGCTGTCTTCTCCAGCGATGTCGTCTGCGCATTTCCACAACGGTACCGGTCCATGCCGGCATCCACGGACGTATGGCGCATCAACACCGCCAATTCGTCGCCGCCGAGGCGGCCCAACAAGTCATCGGGTTGCAGCTGCAAGGGAATGCGGCGTGCGAACTGGCATAGCATCTGATCACCGACGGCGTGGCCGAAGTTGTCGTTGATCAACTTGAACTGGTCGAGGTCGATAAAGCACAACGTATGCTGGCGCGCTTCGGAAATATCCTCAACGATCATCAGTACATCGTGCGGCTCGGCACTCGTGGGCCGGAACGGCGAAGCGGTCCAACGAAACCATACCGACTGTGCGTCGCCACGAAGGAAGCGGCTGTCGCGCGGCTTGCCCGGTTCGGACCAGTCAGGTGCCGCGGCACCCGATCGCGGGCTTAGGCTGCGGCGGTGTCGTCGGCGGCATTGCGCGCCGAAATGAATGCTGCGCGCGCGGCGCGCCTGATGGTCGCCGAGCGGCACCTGCAAGCGCTCACGTGCGCGCGCACAGGTGGCGCGATCGCCGGTCTGCGCGTATCGGTACAGTTCGTGCACCGCGTCCTGCTGCGCCTTCGACCAGTTGCCCTCGGCCACGGTGCAGGCCGCGGCCGCGGCCTGGATGTCGAGCACGACCAGACTGACCACGAAGGCGACGATCGCCATCGACAGCAACGCGATTACGCCGCGTCTGACATGCCGTTGTGCGGGATCGTCCATCCGTGTCGTCCGGCGTGCCATTTCTCCTTCTTCCAATCCGGTCGTGTAGCCGCAAGTTACACCGACTTTGTCCGAAGGCGACGCGTTACAACGGCAAGCGCCCGAGCCAGCCGCGTTTGGTCCCGGTCAGGATCTTCAGCGATTCGCCGCGCGCAATCGGCAGACGGCTCATCGGCAGGAACAGCAGATCGCGCCACCAGGCGAGTGTGTCCAGATCGGACTGGAACAGCGGCGTCAGCCAGCGGCTCAGGAACTGGTAGATGCCGAGATGGGCGGCGCGCGTCTGCGCGTACTGCACCAGCGCATCGGGCAGATGCGTGCGTCGCTGCAGCGCGTTGGCCAGCGCCTGTGCGTCGAGCAGGGCCATGTTCGCGCCCTGACCAAGTTGCGGGCTCATGCCATGGGCGGCGTCACCGATCAGTACGACGCGACCGCGATGCGGCTCGGCGATGACGACATCGCGATAGCTCGCACGCCGCCATGCCGAAAGGTCGGTCATCGGCTGAAGCAGCTTGGTGGCATCGGGCCAGAGCTGCGAGATCGCCGTGCGCAATGGTTCGATTCCGGCGGCCAGCACGCGGTCGAGTTCGGCGGTGCGCACACTCCAGTAGACGCTGACCTTGCGCGCGTCTGCGGTTTGGCCCGGCAGTGTGCCGACCGGCAGTACGCCGCACATTTCACGGGCGCGTCGATAGCGCTGTTCGAGTTCGTGGCCAAAGCGCGCGTGCGGATCGTCGGCCAGGCACCAGATCGCGCCCCACGGATACACCACATCGCGCTGCACTCGATCAGCGAGCAGCGCGCGCAGTGGCGAATGCGCGCCATTGGCGACGATCACCAGATCGAACGGACCATGCACGCGGCCGTCGCGGTCGGTGATGCGACCAGACTCGGCATCGACCGCAACGATGTTCACGCCAGTCTGCACCGACGCCGCATCGGCATCGGCCTGGCGCAGCACTTCGAACAGTGCGCCGCGCTGCATGCCGAGGCCGTGCAGCAGCGGATCGAGATCGGCATAGCGCATGTCCATGATGCGCCGGCCGTGCTCATTCTCGCCATACAACCGCGCGATGCGCGCGCCGCAGCCGCGCGCCGCATTGCCGATGCCGAGATCGTCGAGCACGGCCAGGCCCGTGGGCTGCAACAGGAACCCGGCACCGACCGGACGCAGCTCGGGCGCCTGCTCGAAATGCTGAAGCCGATGCCCGGCGCGCTGCAGATACAGGCGCGCGGCTTGTCCGGCGGTGCCGTAGCCGATGATGGCGATGTCGAGAGTGCGCATGACCCGAGCTTATCCGCCGCCACGACCCACCGGAATACGTGAGGGAACACGCGAGGGATTATGCTCGGCATTCCCTGCCCCAGATCGAGCCGACCATGATGAAGCACGCCCGTTACAGCCAGCGCGGCCCGATACCGCAAGACCTGATCGCCGCCGTCGAATTCGAGGCGCCGGTGCTCACTTCCGGCCAGGTGCTCATCAAGGTGCTGGCATCGCCGATCAATCCATCCGACGTGCTGACCTTGACCGGCCAATACGGCATGTTGCCGCCGTTGCCAGCCGTCGGTGGCAATGAAGGCGTCGGGGACATCGAAGCTCTCGGTCCCGACGTCAGCGGTGTCGCCGTCGGACAGCGCGTGTTGTTGCCCGTCGGCAGCGGTACCTGGAGCACGCATCTCGTCGCCGATGCCAAGAAACTGATGCCCTTGCCGAACGCGGTCGACCCGATACAGATGTCGATGCTGACCGTGAATCCGCCCACTGCGGCCTTGATGCTCAGCGAATTCGTCGACCTGCAGCCGGGCGACTGGGTGATCCAGAACGCCGCGAATTCCGGTGTCGGTGGATATCTGATCCAGATCGCGCGCAGTCGCGGCCTGAAGACGGTGAACGTGGTGCGACGCGAATCGGCGATCGCCGCGCTCGCCGGCAGCGGCGGCGATGTTGTACTCGTTGACGGTCCGGAGCTGCACAAGCGCGTCGCGGAAGCCACCGGCAAGGCGCGCATCCGCCTAGGTATCGACGCCGTCGGCGGCAATGCCACCGAAAATATCGCGCGCAGCCTGTGCGAAGGCGCGACCCTGGTGAACTACGGTGCCATGAGCGGCGAACCCTGCTCGATTTCGCCCGGCTCCTTCGTGTTCCGCGACATCACCCTGCGCGGCTTCTGGCTCGCATTCTGGTTCCGCAAAGCGACGCCGCAGCAGCAGATGGCACTGTATGGCGACCTCGCGAAACGCATCGCCAGCGGCGAACTGCATGCACGCGTACACGCCACTTTCGACATCGACCACATCAAGGAAGCAGTGACTGCGGCAGCAGCGGGCGAGCGCGACGGCAAGGTCGTGGTAACGCCGTAAAGCGTTACTCGAACGAATCCCGCAACAGTGAGGGCCCGCATTCACTCGGTTGACGAGGATCACGTCAATCCGTCAGCAGTACGTTCTTGAATGGCTTGTGATTCTTGAAACGATACGTCTTGAAATCGCGGGCATCGGTGCTGAGGATGCGGCCGTCATCGAGATGTTCGGCGAGCAGCATGAGGGACGCATCGGCCAGATCCATCGGCAAGTCGGCGTACTTCTTCATCAGTTTGGACAGGTGCCGTATTTGCGCTGGTTCGAGCGCGTGCACGATGCTCATGCCATCGGCAACGGCGTTCAGGAAATTGAAAGCGGCGTCCGCAGACACGCGCGCTGCCAGCAGATAGGCCGTTTCCGTAAGCACCGGCCAGGTCGTGATGAGCGGCTCGCGAAGGCGCGTCAGACATTCGACGGCCTGAGCATGGAAGGCGTCGCGACGATCCGAGATCGCGAAAAAAAATCCGGTATCAGCGATCAACATGCCGACCGATTTTTACAACGAGGGTTTCCGCCATCAGTTCCTTGTAGTTTTGCGATATGTCACTGCGTCCGCTATCTCCCGCGCCAATCAAGCCCCAACGCTTCGCGATGTCGACCGCGCGCACTTCCTCGCGGCTGACTTTGTCGTACATCAGCGCGATCGCCGCTTTCAGAGCTTCAGTGACGTTCATTTGGGTGTGCTCGGTGACGTAGCGCAATTGCTCTTCCGCTACACGGTCGATGCGGGCGTTGATGCGCGCGGTGGGATAGGGCGTGTTTGTCATACGCCGTATGCTACGCCCGTGCCGACTAGCCTGCAACCGCTGTCGGCCGTAGTGTGGTGATCAACGCCGTAACGCCGTGATCGCCTTGTCGAGGCCGGCGAGCGTGAGCGGGAACATGCGGTCGGCGATCAGTGCTTTCGTCATCTGGATGCTCGGTGTCCAGTCCCAGGTGTGTTCCGGCACCGGATTGAGCCAGGCGAGTTTCGGCCAGGTCGTGGCGATACGTTCCATCCACACCGCGCCGCTTTCTTCGTTCCAGTGCTCGATGCTGCCGCCGGGTTCGCTGATCTCGTACGGCGCCATCGACGCATCGCCAATGATGACGACGCGCCAGTCATGCGGAAACTTGTGCATCAGGTCGAACGTCGCCGTGGTCTCGCCATAGCGCCGGTGATTGTCCTTCCACAGCCGCTCGTACAGGAAATTGTGAAAGTAAAAATGTTCGAGATGCTTGAACTCGGTGCGCGCGGCGCTGAACAGTTCTTCGCAGAGTTTGATGTGCTCGTCCATCGAGCCGCCGATGTCGAACAGCACCATCAGCTTGATCGCGTTGTGGCGCTCGCGCCGGTATTTCAGATCAAGCCAGCCGGCATTGCGCGCGGTTCCGGCAATGGTGCCGTCGAGATCGAATTCCTCGCGCTCGGCATTGCGCGCGAAGCGACGCAGTTTGCGCAGCGCGATCTTGATGTTGCGCGTGCCGAGTTCGAGCTGGTCGTCGAGATTGCGGAACTCGCGCTGCTCCCACACTTTCACCGCGCGTCGCCCGCCACCCTTGCCGCCAATGCGGATGCCTTCCGGATTGAAGCCGCCATGACCGAAGGGCGAGGTGCCACCGGTGCCGATCCAGCGATTGCCGCCCTCATGCCGGCCTTTCTGTTCGCGCAGGCGTTCGGCGAGCTGCTTCATCAGTTCCTCGAAGCTGCCGAGCGATTTGAGCGCGGCTTTTTCCTCGTCGCTGAGCAAGCGCTGCATCTGCTGCTGCAGCCACTCTTCCGGAATCTTCGCGTCGTTCGCAAGCACCGCGGACACACCGTCGAGGTACTGACCGAAGATGCGATCGAAACGATCGAATTGCGACTCATCCTTGACCAGGGTGAGGCGTGCGAGAGCATGGAAGCGCTCGATCGAAATGTCGGCCAAGCCCGCCTTCACAGCTTCGAGCAGGGTCAGGTATTCACCGACACCTGGCTTCAAGCCGCCGGCGCGCAATGCAAGGAAGAAGGTGGTCAGCATCGTCGCATTGTGCCAAAGACGGCGTCGTCGCGATGACGGCGACCGCGCGCTGTGGCAGATTCGCGGTTTGCCCATGATGGATTGACGCATGACTGCCGCACACGACAGCACGACCGCAGCCTCGCAGAACGTGACGCGCAGCCTCGATCCGTTGCAGGCGGACACGCTCGCGACCAGCGCGACCGATGCCGGCGCACCGACGCAACTCGGCGAATTCCGCATTCTCGGCTTGCTCGGCCGCGGCGGCATGGGCGCGGTGTATCTGGCGGAACAGCAGAACCCGAACCGCGAAGTCGCGCTCAAGGTATTGCGCGGCGCGCAGGACGACCCGGATGCGTTGCGTCGTTTTCGCCTGGAAGGCGAAGCGCTGGCCCTGCTCGATCACCCGAACATCGCGCATGTGTTCGCGACCGGTGTCGACACCCAGCATGGCGCCAATACGCCCTATTTCGCGATGGAACTGGTGCGCGGTCGCGGCCTGCTCGCTGACGCCGAAGCGCGCGCGCTTGATGCCGAAGCGCGTGTGCGCCTGATGCTCGAGGTCTGCCGTGGCGTGCAGCATGCGCACCAGCGCGGCGTGATCCATCGCGACCTGAAGCCCGCGAACATTCTGGTCGATCCGGAAGGTCGCCCGAAGATCATGGACTTCGGCATCGCCCGCATCGTCAGCAACGGCGGCGATGTTGCCACACGCCTGACCGAAGCTGGTCAGGTCGTCGGCACGATTCCGTACATGAGCCCGGAGCAACTGCGCGGCGAAACCGCGAAGATCGACGTGCGCAGCGATGTCTTCGCGCTCGGTGTGATCCTGTACGAACTGCTCAGCGGCAAGCGTCCGCGCGATCTCGACGCGAGCTCGCTGTTCTCGGCGATCAAGAGCGCCGAGCGCATGTCGATGGTGCCGCTGGCACGCGTCGCACCGAAGTTCGGTGGCGACCTCGACACCATCGTCATGAAGGCGCTGGCCGAACAACGCTCACAGCGCTACGCCAGTGTCGGTGAACTCGCGGCCGATCTGGAACGCTATCTCGATCACCGCCCCATCGAGGCGCGCGCGCCGAGCGTCCTCTACATCGCCGGCAAGTTCGCGCGCCGCAACCGCGCCCTGGTCGCAGCCGCGTCGATCGCGTTCGTCGCCCTGGTCGCGGCCACGGTGTTTTCGCTGGTGTCGGCGCAACGCGAGCGTGAGGCGCGGCAGGACGCGGAGCGCAACGCAGCGATTGCCGAGTCGGTGAGCGCCTTCAGCACGTCCATGTTTGCAGGCGTGACACCAGAACATGCGCTTGGTCGCGAAATAACTGTCAGGGAGATCGTCGAACAGGCAACGCGTGCGTATGAAAACCAGCCGCCGGCGGACCCCGGCGTTCGAGCAGCAATCGCCAACCAGCTCGCCGACGTCAATGTCTCGCTTGGCGACTACGATCGCGCTGAAAAGCTGGTAGTGGACGCATTGACCCAACTCCCGGGCAATTCGTTTCTGGACGAACGTAACCTGCTCGACTTGACACGGCTCTCGATCCTTTCGAATCGGGGACTCAACGCTGAGCTGGAGGTCGAA
>JAYUXS010000296.1:0-1514 GCA_043752845.1 Lysobacterales bacterium
GAAGGCGAAGATCCGCTCAAGGCCGTGAACAAAAACCAGAAGCTGTTCCGGCACACGCTCGGCAAGGCACAGACCGACGACGTGCTCGTGTACGAACGTCCGGACCAGCCCGACTGGGGCTTCACCGCGCTGGTCAGCGACGACGGTGAATTCCTGATCATCAACGGTTCGCAGGGCACCGATGTGCGCAACCGCGTGTTCTATAAGGATCTCGCGAAGACCGACGCGAAAGTCGTCGCGCTGATCGAGGAACTGGTCGGCGCCTATGACTTTGTCGGCAACGAGGGGTCCGTGCTGTATTTCCTCAGCGACGATGGCGCCGAGCGCAACCGCTTGATCGCCATCGACACCAGCAATCCCGGCAGGGACAAATGGCGCACCGTCATTCCGGAAAGTGATGCGTTGCTGCTGCAGGTCTCGCATGTGAACGGCCAGTTCGTCGCGAACTACCTGCGCGACGCCCGCTCGCAAGTGAAGCAGTTCGACGCCAATGGCCGCGAATTGCGCGCAATCGAGTTGCCCGGGCTCGGCACCGCGACCGGCTTTGATGGTGCGGTCGGCGACAGCGAAACCTTCTTCAGTTTCGCGAGCTACGCGGTCGCCGACAGCGTTTATCGCGTCGATCTGGCGGCCGGTGCGGCCAGCGTGTTCAAGGCGCCGACGGTGGCGTTCGATGCGGCCGCGTTCGAAACCACGCAGGTGTTTTACCCGAGCAAGGACGGCACCAAGGTACCGATGTTCATCAGCGCGAAGAAAGGCTACGCGCGTGATGGCAACAATCCGACGATTCTTCACGGCTACGGCGGCTTCAATATTCCGAGCCAGCCGAAATTCAGTCCGGCGGTGATCGCGTGGATGGAGATGGGCGGCGTGTATGCGGTCGCGAACCTGCGCGGCGGCAGCGAATACGGTCGCAGTTGGCACGAAGGCGGCATGAAGTTGCACAAGCAGAACGTGTTCGACGACTTCGCTGCCGGTGCCGAATACCTGATTGCCGAAAAGATCACGCAGCCGTCGAAGCTCGCGATCTCGGGTCGTTCGAATGGCGGCTTGTTGGTCGGCGCGACCTTGTTGCAGCGCCCGGAATTGTTCGGCGCGGCCCTGCCTGCGGTCGGCGTGCTGGACATGCTGCGCTTTCGCGAATTCACCATCGGATGGGCCTGGGAGTCGGACTACGGCTCGGTCAAGAACGCGGATGAATTTGCCGCGATTCATGCCTATTCGCCGCTGCACAGCATCAAGCCCGGCACGAAGTATCCGCCGACCTTGATCACCACGGCAGAACGCGACGACCGCGTGTTCCCGGCGCACAGCTTCAAGTTCGCGGCCGCCATGCAGGCCGCGAATCCGGAAGGCAATCCAGCCTTGATCCGCATCGAAACCCGCGCCGGACACGGTGCCGGCAAGCCGACCGACAAGACGATTGCCGAATATGCCGATATCTATGCGTTCCTGGCCAAGGCCTTGAAGATCGAGATCAAATGATGCGAATGTAGGAGCGCCGCGTGCGGCGC
>JAYUXS010000297.1:0-1514 GCA_043752845.1 Lysobacterales bacterium
GTCTGCGTGACTTCGATCGGCGACTGCGCGCGATCAGCGAATTCGCCAAGTTTGAAGCATCGGCCAGTCTCGCCGCCGCGAACAAGCGCATCGGCAATATCCTGCGCCAGGCTGGCGAGAAAAATCTCGCGATCGCCGAGGGCATCGATGCGTCCCTGCTCGACGCCGGTGCCGAAGCCGATCTGGCGCAAGCGCTCAGCGCCGCGATCAACGACATCACGCCGCTGCTGCAGGAACACCGCTACGTCGAAACCCTTCAGCGCCTCGCGCAGTTGAAGGCCGCCACCGACGCCTTCTTCGACGGCGTCATGGTCATGGTCGACGACGCCGCAATTCGCGCCAACCGCCTCGCCCTGCTGCGCACCTTGCGCACGCAGTTTCTGGCGATCGCGGATATCGGGGTGTTGCAGGCGGGATAAGTCGCGCGGCGTGTGTTGAACGCATCACGCAGGGATCACGCATCGGCTGTAGGTTCGGTGCCTTGATTGGAGTCCGTCATGTGCCTGCGTCTGCGTCTGTTGCTGCCACTGCTGTGTCTTGGTCTCTGGGGAAATGCCCAAGCCGAGTTGCCAAACGCGCCCATCGAACGCATCGACCTCGAACGTTATCTCGGCACCTGGCACGAAGTCGCGCGTCTGCCGAATCGCTTTCAGGATGACTGTGTTTCAGACACGACAGCAACTTATCTCCCGGGCGACAACGGCGAAGTTGTGGTGCGTAACGCTTGCACGACGGACAGTGGCAAAGCGATCAGCGTCGAAGGCATCGCACGCGTCGTCGTGCCCGGCAGCGGCAAGCTTAAGGTGCGTTTCGCGCCGCGCTGGCTGGCGTGGTTGCCGGTTTGGGCGCCTTACTGGGTGGTCGACCTCGACCCGGATTATCGCTGGGCCGTCGTCGGCGGGCCGACGCGCAAATACCTGTGGATTCTGTCGCGAGACCCGGTGCTGGACGCCGAAGTCTTCGCCGGCATCAAGACCCGAGCCGCGGCTCGCGGCTATGCCGTTGATCGCCTGCTGATCCCGGAAACGCGGGGCAGCGAAGCGGCTGCGGGCGTCTCGAACGGCCGCTGATGGATCCGTCGACTTGGGCGAACGCGTGATGCAAAACCGCAGCTACACCGAAGCAATCGACCACATCAGCACCGAACACGGTGGCGTGCCGATCAAGATGTGGACGCGTGGTGTGCCGGTTGAGGATGAGGCGAAGCGGCAGCTGTCGCAGTTGGCGCGGTTGCCGGTGGTGTGGCCGCATGTCGCGGTGATGCCGGACGTGCATGTCGGGATCGGTGCGACGGTCGGGTCGGTGGTGCCTACTCGACACGCGATCATTCCGGCGGCGGTCGGGGTCGATATCGGCTGCGGCATGATCGCGGCGCGCACCTCAATGCATGCGCGCGATCTGCCGGACACGTTGGCGGGTGTGCGTAGCGCGATCGAGAAGGCGGTGCCGCATGGACGTTCATTGAGTCGTGGCGGAAACCGCGACAAGGGCGCGTGGCACGAGCCGCCGAAGAC
>JAYUXS010000298.1:0-3851 GCA_043752845.1 Lysobacterales bacterium
GAGTCCTTGCGCGAGAACAGCGAACCCCAGAGGCCGCGCAGCGCGATCGGCACGACCGGTACCGGGCGTGCCGCAAGGATGCGTTCGATGCCGGGACGGAACGGCAGCATCTCGCCGCTGCGGGTGATCGCACCTTCCGGAAAGATGCAGACCACTTCGCCTTCCGCGAGCGCCTGGTCGATCGCGGCATAGGCGCGCTCGAGCATCTCCGGATCGACCTTGGCCGACGCGATCGGTATCGCCTTCGCGGTGCGGAAGATGAAACTCAGTACCGGAATCTTGAAGATGCCGTGGTCCATCACGAAACGGATCGGACGACGCACCGTGCCGCCGACGATCAGCGCGTCGACGAAGCTGACATGGTTGCAGACGACGACGCACGGCCCTTCGTCGGGCACTTGGTCGAGACCGTCGATCTTCAACCGGTACAGGGTGTTGATGATGATCCAGGTCAGAAACCGCATCAGGAATTCGGGCACCAGGGTGAAGATGTAGATCGCCACCAGTGCATTCAGGATCGCCGTCGTCAGCAACAGTTGCGGGATCGTGAACTTGAACTGGTTGACGAGCACGACCGCAAATACCGAGGCGACAACCATAAACAGCGCATTGAGAATGTTGTTCCCGGCGATGATGCGTGAGCGCCGCTTCGGATCTGAACGCGTCTGGATCAGCGCGAACAGCGGCACGATGAAGAAGCCGCTGAACACCGCCATGCCGACCAGATCGAACAGGACTCGCCAGGCCGCGGGCTCGGCAATAAATGCGCGCAGCGGCCGGCCGAGTTCGCCGACGCTGTTGGGCCAGGCGAAGAACAGATCGACGCCGAACAAGGTCATGCCGATCGCCCCAAACGGCACCAGCCCGATCTCGACCTTGTGTCCGGAAAGACGTTCGCACAAGATCGAGCCGAGTCCGATACCGATCGAAAATAGCGCCAGCAGCGCCGTGTACACGCCGGGCGCGCCACCGAGCACCTGTTTCGCATACACCGGCAGCTGCGTGAAATACACCGCGCCGAAGAACCAGAACCAGGAAATGCCGAGGCAAGACAGAAACACCACCCGGTTTTCGCTGAGCAACTTCAGTGTGCGCCAGGTTTCCTGCGGGATATTCCAGTTGATCTTGAGTTCCGGGTCGATACGCGCCGCCGGCGGCATCGCCAGCGATGTGCCGAGACCAATCACGGCAAAGACGATCGCTGCGACCGCCACCCACATCGGCCCACTGCCCTCAATCTGGATCAGCCCGGTGCCGAGCAAGGTGCCAAGCAGGATGGCGAGAAAGGTCGCCATTTCAATCAGACCATTGCCGCCGACCAGCTCTTTCTGATCGAGCACCTGCGGCAGGATGCCGTACTTGAGCGGGCCGAACAGGGTCGAATGCACGCCCATCATGAACAGCAGGCCCAGCAACAACGGAATGCTCTGCTGCATGAACCCTACCGCAGCCACGATCATGATCACCAGTTCCAGCACCTTCACCGCCTGCGCCAGCCGCGCCTTGTCGAATTTGTCCGACAACTGGCCCGAAGTCGCCGAGAACAGGAAAAACGGCAGGATGAACAGCGCCGCAGCCAGATTCGTCAGTTCGTGCTCCTGCTCGGCATTCAGCCCGACCATCACGAACGTGATCAACACGATCAGCGCCTGCTTGAACACGTTGTCGTTGAACGCCCCGAGCGCCTGGGTCAGGAAAAACGGCAGGAAGCGGCGTTCCTTCAACAACGCGAATTGGTTCGACGTGCTCATGCAGGCTCCAGCGGAATGCCGCCGACCTTAGCAAGCCCGACTGGCCGCGGGCTACGCGACACCCGTGGGAGCGACGCAAGTCGCGATTTGGGCAACTCGACGCAGCGCAATCGCGAATTTGCTGGCGTTGACCCGACATAATCATCGCTTCAAGATGCAAACACATCGAAAGGGGAGTCCATGCGCACCATGATCGACAATCCGGATCAGGCCATTGGGCTCAACACCGACTCCGAATCCGAATCCGAATCCGGACTAATCCAGAGCCCGGTCACCGGATTCCTCAAATTGGCGATCGGGCGCCCAGTGACCACCGCAGAGCTCAAGACGCTGGACGAGTCATGCTCCGCCAGTTGTGTCGCAATCCTGATCGCCCAAGCCGGCTGAATGTTGGGTCGGTAACTCCATACGCATCAAACGCACGTTTCAAGCGGCATTTCGGCGCGAATCGGCGGCGATCACGCTGCTAACTGGACAGATCGGGCTTTGGCTTGCAGACTACGCCGCTCTGACGGAGGCGGTTGGTGGCGAAGATCCTGTTGCTCAACGGCCCGAACTTGAATTTGCTTGGTCAGCGCGAACCACAGCTCTATGGCGCCACCACGCTGGCCGAGGTTCAGGCGCATGCGCAGGCACTGGCAAACGCGGCCGGCCATACCGTTGAACACCTGCAGTCCAACAGCGAACTGGCGCTGATCGAACGACTTCACGCCGCAAGAACCGACCAAACTGCCTTCATCGTGATCAATCCGGGTGCATTCACCCACCAGAGTGTCGCCTTGCGTGACGCGATCATCGCGGCAGACATCCCGTTCATCGAAGTCCATGTCTCCAATGTGCATGCACGCGAACCCTTCCGCCACCGCTCGCTGTTTTCCGATCGCGCTGCTGGCGTGATCGTCGGCTTCGGCACGGACGGCTACGACATGGCCCTGAATGCGGCGCTTCGGCGCCTCGCAGCGGGCAAATAGATATGGCTACCAACAAACGCGGACCTGAGCCCAAAGCCCAGGCCAAACGAGGGAGCAAGACCATGGATCTGCGCAAGATCAAGAAACTCATCGACCTGCTCGAAGCGAGCAACCTGAGCGAGCTGGAAATCAAGGAAGGCGAGGAAGTGGTGCGCCTGGCGCGCTTTCCCAAGAACATGCCGATGATGGCCGCCCCCCAGCAGGCCGCCCCGGTCACCCATGTGCACGTCGAACAGCGCCCGAGCGCCGGCAAGCATCACGCGCATGCGGAGAGTGGCCACAGTGGCGGACGCGAACTGCCGGACGGCCATGTGATCCGCGCACCGATGGTCGGCACCTATTACGGCTCGGCGAACCCGGAAGCGCCAGCCTTCGTCAAGATCGGACAACAGGTGAAGGCCGGTGACGTGCTCGGCATCATCGAAGCGATGAAGATGTTCAACCAGATCGAAGCCGATTTTTCCGGCACGCTGACGGCGATCCTCGCGACCAGTGGTCAGCCGGTCGAATTCGACGAACCCATGTTCGTGATCAGCTGAGCGCGCCCAGATGCTCGACAAAGTCGTCATCGCCAATCGCGGCGAAATCGCGCTCCGCGTGCTGCGCGCCTGCCATGCGCTCGGCATCAAGACGGTGGCAGTGCATTCCACGGTCGACCGCAATCTGAAGCATGTCGGCATGGCCGATGAATCGGTGTGTATCGGCCCGGCCCCGGCCAGCGAAAGTTATCTGAACATTCCGCGCATCATCGCCGCGGCGGAAGTGACCGATGCCGAAGCAATTCATCCCGGCTACGGGTTTCTGAGCGAGAACGCCGACTTCGCCGAGCGCGTCGAGAAGTCCGGCTTCGTGTTTATCGGCCCGACCGCGGAAGTCATCCGCTTGATGGGTGACAAGGTCGAGGCGATCCGCGCCATGAAGGCGGCCGGCGTGCCGTGCGTGCCGGGCTCCGGCGGTCCGCTCGGCGACGATCCGGACGAGAGTTCGCGCCATGCGCGCGACATCGGCTACCCGGTGATCATCAAGGCGGCAGGCGGTGGTGGCGGCCGCGGCATGCGCGTCGTGCACACCGAACCGGCGTTGCACAACGCGATCAGCACCACCAAGGCCGAGGCCAAGGCGGCGTTCG
>JAYUXS010000299.1:0-3850 GCA_043752845.1 Lysobacterales bacterium
CAACTGCTCCAGCGACTGAAATCTTGCGTCTTCTTTGTCCATGCATCTTCGACAACTCGATGCACGAATAGTTCAATTATATTCGTGCCGAGTAAATAATGCTCGCTTGAATACCTGAAGCGCGGCCGTGGCCGCGCTTTATTTTTGGACGCGATCGGTATGGGTATAGACATTCATCTGCGCACCGCGCGCAAATGCGATCAGGCAGAGGCCGCAGCGTTCGGCCAGATCGATTGCGGCGGTGGTCGGGGCCGAGATGGCGACGAGCATGCCGATGTCGGCCGTTGCGGCCTTGTGTACGAGTTCATATGAGGCACGCGAACTGACCAGGGCGAAGCCGTCGCGCGTGTTCCGGCCGGTGCGCGATAGCGCGCCAACGAGTTTGTCGAACGCACAATGGCGGCCGACGTCTTCGCGCACCAGCAGGCCGTTGGCATCACACCACGCCGCAGCATGCGCGCCACCACTGGCGCGGTTCATCGATTGCATCGATTCCAGTCGCTGCAGCCCATCGATGATCTGCGCCACTGCGATCGGCGGGCCCGATACGAGTAGCGGTAACGGCCGCAATGCGGCTTCAAGACTCTCGGTGCCGCACAAGCCGCAACCACTGACACCGAGCGTGCGTCGATGGCGTGTTTGCAGTGCGTCGCTGCGTGCCTGCGGGATGGTCATTTCCAGCACGATGCCGTCGCCGCGTTCCAGTACCTCGACCACTTGCAACTCATCGGCCGCGCCGACGATGCCCTCGCCAAGCGAAAATCCGAACGCGAAATCTTCGAGGTCGGTCGGCGTCGCCATCATCACCGCATGACTCGTGCCGTTGTAGACCAAGGCAATCGCGGCTTCCTTGATCACGTCGACGCGCACGTCAACGCAATCGCCATGATCGATACGCAGCAACCCAACGCGCGTCGTACCCAAATCGGCCTGACCCGTACTCACGACGGCTGCGTACCGGGCGCGCTCAGCGTCAGCCGCACTGCGATCGACTTCGATGTCGGCGTCCCTGCGCCCTCGACGACACTGCCAAGTGGCACCAGCGCATTCGTCTCCGGAAAATAGCTGGCCAGATTGCCGCGCGGGATGGCGTATTCGAACAAGATGAAACCCTGCACGCTGCGCTCGCCGTCGTGCCACAACGAATGCAGATCAACGAGATCGCCGGCGACGCATCCTTGCGCCTGCAAATCTTCGCGGTGCATGAACACCACCCGACGCAATCCACGCACGCCGCGATAGCGGTCGTCGAGCCCGTAGATCGTGGTGTTGTACTGGTCGTGCGAACGCACCGTCATCAGCTGGAAGGGTGCGATCAGCGCATCAGGCACGAACGCGTCGAGCGCATGCGCAAATAACTGCGCGCGACGATCGCGGGCTCGGACAACAGCTGTTCCGATGGCGGCGGGCGGATACCGGCGGACAGATGCACCATGCTCATCGAGTCCTCGACGGTGACCGCCTGACGACCTTCGGCCTGTTCGTCAAACTCGCTGCGCCCGAGGCAAGGCAGGATCAGCGCCTCGCGGCCATGAACGAGATGGGAGCGATTGAGCTTGGTCGACACCTGCACGTTCAGCACGCAACGGCGCAGCGCCCCGGTCGTGCGATGCGTGTCCGGTGTCGCCACCGCGAAATTTCCACCCATCGCGAACAGCACCTGCGCCTCGCTCAAGGCCATCGCCTCGATCGCGCTCACCACATCCAGGCCGTGTTTGCGCGGGGGTGTGAAGTCGAATTCGGCACCGAGGCGATCGAGGAACGCGTCCGACGGTTTTTCGTGGATGCCCATGGTGCGATCACCCTGCACGTTCGAATGGCCGCGCACCGGACACGGGCCAGCACCGGGCTTGCCGATGTTTCCACGCAGCAACAACAGGTTCATCAGCATCTGGATGGTGGCAACGCTGCGTCGATGCTGGGTGATGCCCATGCCCCAGCAGAAGATCGTGGCGCCGCTATCAATGTAGACATTCGCCGCCGTCTCGATGTCGACGCGCGACAACCCACTTTGCACTTCGATGTCGTGCCACGTCGCAGCCAAAATCGACACGCGCAAGGCGTCGAATCCGGCGCAATGCGCTTTGATGAAATCGTGATCAATGGCATCGCGCTCGAGCACGATCCTGGCGATGCCGGTGAGCAACGCAAGATCGCCGCCGATCTGCGGTTGGAAGTAATGCGAGGCGATGTCGGTGCTGCCACCGAACAGCATGTCGCGCGGACTCTGTGGATGCGCGAAGCGCTCAAGCCCGCGTTCGCGCAGCGGATTGAACACCACGATGCGACACCCGCGCTTCGCCGCCGCACGCAGTTCGCCGAGCATGCGCGGATGATTGGTGCCGGGATTCTGGCCGAACACGAAGATCGCCGAAGCCCGTTCGAAATCGTCCAGCGTGACCGAGCTCTTGCCGCTGCCGATCTGCTCGATCAGCGCGACGCCGGAGGCTTCGTGGCACAGGTTCGAACAGTCCGGCAAATTGTTCGTGCCGAATTCGCGCACGAACAACTGGTACAGAAAGGCGGCTTCATTCGAGGTGCGTCCCGAGGTGTAGAACAGCGCGCGATCGGGCGAGTCGAGCGCGCGCAGATGCTTCGCGATCAGGGCGAAAGCCTCATCCCAATCGATCGGAACATAGTGATCGCTGGCGGCGTCGTAACGCATCGGCTCGGTCAGTCGACCCTGCGCTTCCAGCCAGTAGTCGTCCTGCGCGGCCAGTTCGGTGACGCTGTACTGCGCGAAGAATTCGCGCGTCACGCGTTTGTTCGTCGCTTCCGCAGCGACCGCCTTGACGCCGTTCTCGCAGAACTCGAAAGTTGAATTCGGATTGCGGTCCGGCCAGGCGCAGCCGGGACAATCAAAACCGTGATCCTGATTGGTGCGCAACATCGCGCGCGCACCGGCTCCGACAATGCCCTCGGCGCGCAGCGCCTGATACGAGCGCTTCAGCGAATCCCAGCCGCCCGCCGGCTTCAGATACGGTTTGATTTCGTGTTCGGACATGCGCGAATGCTAGCCCGCATTCATCATTCACGCCGCCACAACCGCGCCGGGCGGCCATGCATGGTGAATGCGTCGCCGGTTGCGTCGATCAGGCAGGCGCGATCGCGACCGGCCTGCTTGGCGGTGTAAAGCGCTTCATCGGCGCAGGCAAGTGCACTGTCGATGCTGTCGCACCCGGTTTCGCCGGGAATGAGCACAGCACCGATCGAGACACTGAGTGCGAGGGTGAGCTCGTCGACCACAATCGGTGCATCGCTCAGCGCATGCAACGCACGCTGCAACAGCGCCGGCGTATCGATGGCATCGACGTCGCGGGCGATCAGCACGAACTCTTCGCCGCCAAGTCGCGCGGCAATATCGGAACCGCGCTGCAAGCCGGCGATGCGCCGCGCGATTTCGATCAGCACGCGGTCGCCGCTGGCATGGCCGTACTGGTCATTGACACGTTTGAAATGGTCGATGTCGAGCATCATCACCAGCAGATAGGCGTGCGCGTCGTTCGCGGCGACGCGGCGTTCGGCGCGTTCGATTTCGCCCGACGTGGCGATCGCAAAATAGCGACGATTGCCGAGTCCAGTCAGCGGATCAGTGAGCGATGCGCGTTCCAGTTGGGCATTGGCTGCTGCCAGTTCGCTGGTGCGGGCATGCACTTCTTCTTCCAGCTGTTGCGCGCGTCGTTCGCTGGCACGAATGCGCAAGCGCCCGAAGGCCAGTCCGCTCGCGACCAGAAGTGCCGCGAACGCCAGCTGCGCCCAGGTTTGTTGCCACCACGGCGCCAGCACGCGAAAGCCGAACTTTATCGGCAGCGACTCGCGGCCGTCGGCGGAAAGCGCGGTGGCGACGAAG
>JAYUXS010000300.1:0-3847 GCA_043752845.1 Lysobacterales bacterium
TCTTTCCACAGCAGGGTGCGCACGTTGGAGGCGCCCACCTGGCCGAGGGCGAGGCCGCGCACCATCAGCGCCAGCACCTGGGTGCCGGCATTGCCACCCATGCCGGCAACGATCGGCATCAGGATCGCGAGGGCGACGACTTTCTCGATCGTCGCCTCGAATCGCCCGACCACGCTCGCAGCAAGAAATGCGGTGGCGAGATTGATGCCAAGCCAGACCAGTCTGCGTCGTACGGCGCGCGGCACCGGACTGAACAGATCTTCCTCTTCATCGAGGCCTGCGGCGCTGAGTACCTGATGCTCGGCTTGATTGCGGATGATGTCGACGACATCGTCGATGGTGATGCGACCGAGCAACACGTTGTTGACATCGACCACCGGTGCCGTGATCCAGTCGTGGTCGGCAAAGCTGTGCGCGACCGACTCGCTCGACATTTCGGCCGACATCGGCGGTTGCGAATCGTCGACCAGTTCATTGATCGGCGTTTCCGGCTGCGCCGTGATCAGGCGCGCGATCGCGATGCGACCGAGATACTGGCTGCGGCGACTGACCACGTACAGATGATCGGTATGGTCCGGCAATTCACCGCGCAGGCGCAGGTAGCGCAGCACCACATCGACGGTCACATCCGGACGCACCGTCACCGCATCCGGGTTCATCAAACGACCGGCGCTGTCCTCGGGATAGGACAGCACCTGTTCAAGGCGTTCGCGGTCGCTGGTCTCGAGCGACTTCAGCACGGTCTCGATGACGGTATCGGGCAGGTCGTCGAACAGGTCGGCCAAGTCGTCGATGTCGAGCGATTCGGCGGCGGCGACGATTTCGTCTTCGTCCATGTCCTTGAGCAGGCTTTCGCGCACTTCCTCACCGACGTGCACCAGCACTTCACCGTCGTCCTCGGCGTCGACCAGGCCCCACACCATCAGGCGTTTGGCTGGCGGCAATGATTCGAGCAGGTTGCCGATTTCTGCCGGCGTCAGCGTGTTCACCAGACGTCGCACCGGGCCGAGACGGCCGGAATCCAGTGCCTGCGACAAGGTCTTCATCTGCCGCGCAGCTTTGTCGAGTTGAGCAAGATCGGCCATGCGCTACTCCTGGCGGCTCATTCGAACCGCAGCAGACTGAGTGGGAAGGTGCTCGATTATTGCGGCTCTCGGCGACAGTGTCTGTAGTGCGGATCAATCGAGGCGACGAGATTGGTCGCGCGCGCGTACGCCTGCCAGAATCGGCAGATGTTTCCGTTCGCGCCCCGTCCTGAGCAGCGCCCACCCGAACCTTCAGTCGATGACGGGGCGGTAGCGGACCGCGAGCGCGCAGTGTTGCACGCGTGCCTCGACATGCTGGCGCGCGGCAATACACGTGGCGTGTTGTTGACCTTGGTGCTGGCACCGGTGGTGGCGTGGCGATTGTCGAGCCATGCGCCGGGCGAACATTTCTGGATATGGGCGCTGGTGATGCTCGCTGCGACGATGCTGCGCGCATGGGTCGGATTTCGCTTCCGGAAATCGACTCGCGACAATGCGACGGCCTCGATCTGGCAGCGACGCTTCATGCTGGTTGCGGCACTGGTCGGTCTGGGTTGGGGCGCGCTCGCCTGGCCGATGATGGCGATGAGCAACGAGATGCGTCTGTTCGTGTTTTGCCTGCAAATGGCGATCGCGGCGATCGGTTTGTTCAGTTTCCATGCGATGAGCGAAGTGTTTTCCGCGTTTCTGCTGCCGCTGGTGTTGTCTATGCTCACCACTATCGCGCTTGGCCACGTCGCCATGGCGCGCGAGCTGGCGCTGATGGTGCCGGTATTCGGCATCATCATGGTGATCGGTTCGCGACTGGTCAGCGCCAATGTTGCCGACGTCATCCGCTCGCGTTACATCGCTGACGAATTGTCGCGTGCTGCCCGCGCCGCGAGCGAAGCCAAATCGCGGTTTCTCGCGAACATGAGCCACGAGATGCGCACGCCGATCAATGGCATGGTCGGCATGGCCGAACTGCTTGCACGTGCGCAGTTGCCCGCCCCGCATGATCACTACGCGCGCTCGGTGATGGCCGCAGGCGGCAGCCTGCTGGCGGTCGTCGACGATGTGCTCGATTTCGCCCAGATAGAAGCGCAGCAACTGCGGGTGCGTCCGGCTGCTTGCGTCTTGCGTCCCTGGCTGGCGCAATGCGTGTTGCCGTATCAGCATTTGGCCGCGCAGCGCGGATTGACCGTCACGCTCGCGATTGATCCGGCTTTGCCCGATGCGCTGGTGACGGATACGCAACGGCTCGGACAGTGCCTCGGTCATCTATTGTCGAACGCGATCAAGTTCAGCGAGCGCGGCGGGATCGAAGTCCGCGTCAGTGCCGACTCGGCTGCACGGTGGTCGCTGGCGGTGCGCGACGCCGGCATCGGGATCGCACCGGAAGACGCCGAACGCATCTTCGATCCGTTCATCCAGGCCGACGCATCCGAGGCCAGACGCTACGGCGGTGCCGGGCTAGGCCTCGCCATCGTGCGTCAGATCGTGCGCCTGCTCGGCGGCGAGATCACGCTTGCGGCGATCAATTCGGGTGGCAGTTGTTTCACCATCGAGCTGCCCTTGCTCACGCCGACGATGCATGACGACGCGGCTGCCGATGCCTGCGATGTGGCGCTGCTGGGCACGATCTTGTTGGCGGAAGACAATGCGCTGAATCTGGAAATCACCCGGTTGTTTCTGGAGTCGATGGGCTTGTCTGTGTGCACCGCGAGTGATGGTGCCGAGGCGATCACGCAAATGCACGCGTGCAAACCGGACCTGATCCTGATGGATTGCGAAATGCCCGGTGTCGATGGCCTCGAAGCGACGCGACGGATTCGTGCCGCAGAAACCGGGCCGCGCGTGCCGATCCTGGCGCTTACCGCGCATGCGCTACCCGAAGACCGCAAAGCCTGTCTGGAAGCGGGCATGGACGAACACCTGTCGAAGCCGATCGATCGCGATCGGCTGTATCGAACCTTGGCGAACTGGTTGCCGCGACGCCGTTAGAACTCGATGCTGAGGCCTGGTGTTGCGAGTCCGACTTGCGCTCCAAAATCCGCGCGCAGTTTGGCGGCGAACACCTCGCGTGCCTTGTTCTCGCCATGCACCAGCCAGACCGGCGGGTGTCCCTTGATGGCGCCGTACCATTCGGCGAGACCAGCTTGATCGGCGTGCGCAGACAGGCCACCGACAGTGTGCATCGTGGCATTCACCTTGATGTGTTCGCCGAAGATGCGCACGCTCTTGGCGCCGTCCACGAGTTCACGACCGAGCGTGCCGAATGCCTGAAATCCCGGAAAAATAACGTGCGTGCTTTCCCGCCACAGATGATGCTTCAGATGGTGTTTGATGCGTCCGCCATTGCACATGCCGGAGCCGGCGATGATGATCATGCCGCCCGTGATGCGATTCAGCGCCATCGATTCCTGGGCGCTTGCAATCAGCTGCAGGTTCGGCAATTTGAACGGATGCACGCGTCCGCGCCAGACGCGCTTGGCCTCGTCGTCAAACAGTTCCTGATGCGCGTCATAGACCTTGACGACCTTGATCGCCATCGGGCTGTCGAGCACGATGCGGTAGCGATCCAGATGCCAAGCCTCGAAGTGCTGCGCGAACCAGTACAGCAATTCCTGGGTGCGCCCGACCGCAAACGCCGGAATCAGGATATTGCCGCCGCGCGATGCGACCTCACGGAAAATCTCGCCGAGTTCGATCAGCGTGTCGCTGCGATTGCGATGCAGACGGTCGCCATAGGTGCTTTCGAGCATCACCAGATGGGCTTCGGTGATCACCGTCGGGTCGCGCAGGATCGGCGTACCTTTCGGACCGATGTCGCCTGAGAACAG